>DATBDI010000083.1:0-5507 GCA_036270025.1 Candidatus Udaeobacter sp.
GTGCGAGGGATTCCCGCCTCGGGTGTGGGATGTCACCGTAGGGCAGGGCGGCCTCGCTTTCGTGCCGAACACACTAAACATCACAGAGGGCGACACCGTGTGCTGGACATGGTCCAGTAACGGCCACAGTGTCACCAGCGGGATTAATTGCACAGCTAATGGCTGGTTTTGTTCTCCTGATAACATCAACTGCAGCCAACCAATTCTCTCCAACACTGGCACGAAATACTGCGTTACTTTTACCGGCGGTTGGGTTTATTATTACTTCTGCGCCGCGCACTGCGCCATGGGCATGACTGGCGTGATCACTGTTTCGCCGAAGCCGCGAAGGCCGGGGTGTCCGTGAGCAGACTGGAACGCAAGTCAGAGTCGAATCGTCGATTCTAAATCTATAAAAGCAGTCAGCTTTTCATCCGCCTGCACAACGAAACGCTTTCCGTCGCTATGAAGATCGTTTGCCCGTCGCAATCGACAGCGGCGATGTAGCCTCAACTCCAATCAGTTCTAGGGATTGTTGACTACTTGCGGCGCAGGTTTGGTCGCTTCAAGCTGGGCGCTTACCTTCTGCAGACCTGCGAGTAAGCGCTTCAATCTGCTTTTGCTGCTGTGCGGCAGCCGCTTCCTGCTTTGCGACAACAGACTTTAATCACGGCGCTGTGAGGCGAGGGTGTGAAGTGGGACGGGGCCGCGGTGTCGGCGCGCATCTTCCCGTACATGGCGTCGGTGTTGGCGTGGGGCCTTGCACGTACTTGATTGTGGCATAATCATCGTTCCCGTTGACGTAGCTGCTTCCGGTCACATAAACATTGCCTGAGTCGTCAACGGCAATACCAGCAGCAGAATCATCGGCGTTCGCCGGGCCGTTGTAGCGAACGACCCAGTCCTCTTGCCCACTGGAGTTATACTTAACCGTTGCGTAGTCAAAATACGTACCCGAACCAATACTTCTGCCGGTTACATACACACTACCCGAACCGTCAACAGCGATGGCTGCCGCTTCATCAATGTCGTTTCCCGGTGGACCGTTATAGCGGGCCACCCATTGCTGTTGTCCGGCTGCGCTATATTTGATCGTGGCGTAATCGTAATAACTCTCCGAAGTCGCGCTAAACCCGGTAACATAAACGTTGCCAGCACCGTCAACCTTGAGAGCCGTGGCTGCGTCATAGCTGGACGAAGGACCATCGTACCGCTGTACCCACTGTACTTGTCCATTCGAATTGTACTTTATTGTGGCGTAATCAACGTCAGTGCCCGAACCCCAGCTCGCACCTGTTACGTAAACATTCCCCGCCCCATCGATGGCAACTGCATCGGCGCCGTCACTGTCATTCGCCGGTCCGTTGTAGCGGGCTACCCATTGTTCTTGTCCGGCTGCGTTGTACTTGATTGTGGCATAATCATCAGAGGTGTTGGAACCGAGGCTTTGTCCAGTCACATAGACGTTGCCCGAAGGGTCAACCGCAAGCGCGCTAGCAAAATCAAAGCTATTGTTCGGACCGTGGTAGCGGGCAGCCCATTCTTGCTGTCCAGCTGCGTTATACTTTACCGTAGCATATTCGGTTTCAAATCCAGTATTGGTACCAAATCCCGTTACATACACATTGCCAGACACATCGACGACAATGGCTACCGCGTGGTCGTCCAGGTTTCCCCCTCCGTTGTACTGTGCGATCCACTGTTGTTGTCCAGTCGCGTTGTACTTGATCGTTACATAGTCATCACCAAAGTTCTCAGTCGAGCTATACCCCGTGACATAGACACGGCCCGAACTATCGACGGCAATAGCTGTGGCAAAAGCATTCCCGGATCCGCTATAACGAGCGACCCATTGTTGCTGTCCCGCGGTATTGTACTTGATAGTGACGATTTCGTGACCGGAGCCAAAACTGGATCCGGTGACATAGACATTGCCTAGGCTGTCGACAGCGATAGCGATCGCATCATCAACACTGTTATCGTCGTAGCGGGCAACCCATTCTTCTTGAACGCCGGCAGATGACGGCAATTCGATTCGGTTGGGACGGCCGCCACTAAGCGCGGTGTACTTCGCAGCGGAGAACAACACAAAAGGCAAGCCACACAGACAACAAGCGACAAAAAACAACACCGGCAAGTTAAAAAAGGCGAATTGTGAAGTCGATTTCTTTCTCATTAGAGCTTGGCGGTCTTTAGAGCTGACGGTCTTACTGACGTTCAGGACAAATGTCAACACTTCACCCGCACCAAGCCCGCCCGCACCGGATTCAAGTGTATGTAGTCCATGAGCGAGCAGTAGTAATAACCCGAGCCGCCCTCGCACAGAATTGCCTTGTAACGATCGCCGAAAAGCCGGCCCCACAGCCCATGCCGGAAATTATGCCGCCGCATATAAGTATTCTCCAGCCATCTCATTCCCCCCACCAAGTTGGCTTCGCGCGTTTTCACCATCAGATGATAATGATTGCTCATCAGCACCCACGCATGCACCCTCCAGCCCGTCAGCTCACACGCTTCTCTCAGTGTTTGGTAAAATAAGAGCCTATCGGCTTCATCGCGAAAAATGCGCTTCCACCGATTCCGCCGCGCCATCACGTGGTAAAAGCTCCTCCATATTCGATGCGAACTGCTCGAGCCACCGCTCACACCTCCATCCACAATGGCTGGTCTGTCAAGATTTGTTGACTGACCCCTACTTCGACCCCCAAGGTTTCGGTTGATCTCTCGAGTGACAGTGAAGTAATATCGCGTTTTCTGAAAGCCCTCTTGTGAATACGAACTCACGCCTGATTGCAGTAGCACTCGCTGCAGCGCTCGCAGGCTGCACCACTGCCGATTTTACGCCGTATCGCGAAATCCATAGCTTGTTAGGCATTTCTAGTCGCTCCTTCCCAGAAGCATGAATCCGATAATCGCCGAAATGACTTTTACCAAAGATACATTCGTGGCCGTCGGTATCATCTTAACAGCACTAATCGGCTTACTGAACTTCGGCTACGCTTTCCGGCACAATCGCCGGTCAAGCTACGTGAGTTCCGTCACCTCGACTCGCCTCAAATGGATTGGTGAAGTTCGTGATCAGCTAGCGCGATTTATCGCACTGATCCATGAGGCTGCCGCGTTCCCGCCATCCGACGCGGCAGAGGTGCAGAAGATTCATGCTCAAATCGCACAGCACAGGATGTTGCTACGACTTCAACTCGCCCCGAGTGCCGCTCCGCTCGACAAACGTTTTCAGAACCAGATCGAGTCCCTTTACCGCGATTGGCAAACGCTCGGCGCTACCAACATCGACTCGCGATTAAACGACCTGGCGGATTGCGGACAGGAATTTCTTTGGGAAGAGTGGCTGAAAGTCAAGAAAGAAGCGATCTATGGTGATCCTTACGACACGGTCTCACGACGCTTAAGAGTGTGGTGGGATCGCCTCGGCCAATGAGGAAATGCCTAGCCAGGCGATGTAGTTCGGCAACTGCACTCCTACCACAGGGCGGATCTGCATCAATGCGCACAGAGTATGTATGATAGCGACAGTTCCGCCGCTGACATTAGTCAACTGGTTAGCTGTTTAACCGAGCCAGGCACAACGGGGTATTTATTTCGTAGGGGGTCGATAGGAGTCGATAGGGGTCCTATTCCCCGATTTCCTTTATGAAAAGCGTTATTGCAAACCACACCGGGCGGCGAAACCAGTTATGAAGCCAATAAGACCCCTGCCGGACATCCCCGTCAAGCAAATGCAGGATCGGGTGAGGGACAACCCCGCGGAATTCCTTTCTGGCATCCCATGGCTTGCTCCGCGTCCGCCCGAGGACGAGGAGCTGAAGGCGCTCCATGCGGCAGCGCTCGCCCTCTTCGCTGAGTACGAAAAGACCGGCAAGCCCTTCGTTCTTTATCTGCGGACCTTCGCCATCCGGCAGCTTTACGGCCACAAGCTCGACAAGGACGGCAACCTCGTCGACGAGAGCACCGCCCTGGTGCTCGAGGAGCATCTGCACCGCTTGCTGGCACCGCGTGGTGTCGGTGTCATCAAGATCGCGGACACGTCAACGCCCGATGTTTTCGGCGGCAGGGTTCCGGCACTTGTCCTTGATCAGGACAAGTGGTTCCCGGCAGTCAAGACGCTTATCGCCTCTGCCGAGCTGATCGTTTCGGAATGCCAGTTCCTGAACCCGGGCGTGCTTGCCGAACTGAAGGCTTGCATCGAGCTCGGTCGCGCCGATCGAACTGTCCTTATACTGCCTTCACCACCAGTCGAATTCTATGGCAAGCCCGAGGACATCGAGCCCTTCGCCCGCGCCACCTATCAGCACGATCTTAACTGGGAGTTCCCGGCGAAGAGCGTCGTCTTTCGCGATCTCGTAGCGCGCATCGGTCGCATCGGCGCCATGGACCCGGCCAAACGGATTCGGCTTATCCGGCAGGGTCGCCTCGACGAAGCCGAGCCGGTCACCTTCCTGGGTGTGCCGACGGGTCTCCTCAGACTCGCCGGCGCTTACGCACGGAAAAAAAACGTCAACGCGACTTACCTGGTAGGCGCTCGCGCGGCGCTTGCCGCCCAATCTGCCTACGGTCTTGGCCGCTCTCTGCAGTATCTGCTGCGGGTCGCCGACCTGTCGGTGGAAGCGGGAACCACGGAACTCGCCATTACGGTGCTGGATGACATCTGGAAAACAACGTCGGCGAAAGAAGCCGAACTCGGTGCCGCCGCCGTCAGGCGTCTCCGGACGACGATTCGGCGCCGCCGCATCAAGTGGCTGGGGATGCTGTTTGAGCCGCTGCTGCAGGAAGGCAAGGCCGAGGAGTTGTGGCGCCTCGCGAATTCGCAGGCTGGCTACGCTTTGCAGCGTCGCGATGATGCGGTTCTTGCACAATGCTTCGCGTGGATGGCGGTCGCTGCTGTGTACGACGAACAATACAAACTCGGAAAGGACAGCGCGCAGGATGCGATCATGTTCGCCCACCGTTGTCGCGACAAGTTCCGCGAAGGGTTCGCTAGCGTCTACCTCGGCCACGCTCTCCGCCAGCTAGGCGAGACTCGTGAAGCCGCCAAGGCCTACGCGAGCGCGCTGCGACTCCTCCCGAAGGGAAAGTGTGGCCGCATCCACGCGGTCGCAATGCTGAGCATGGTGGAGGTCACCGAGAAACTTGGCATGCCGGGACCGGCGGCAGAGATCTTCGCCTCCGCCCTGACGCTGGCGCACGGCATGAAATTCCCCGACATCGAAGCGGCCGCAGATGAGGGCCTCCGGCGCGTGAAAGCGGCGGCCGGCACGTTGCCGGTTGCAGCGCCTGGAACCGACGACGGCTAGGCACGCGCGAAAACTCGATGGCGAGCAGAGGATTAAGGGGTCGAATGGGGAAATCCCGCGAAGCAAGATCTGCGCACACAGGCTTCAGGGCTCGACAATGAGGTAGACCAACCGTTTGCTGAGATCAATCTTCAGCAGGTCTTGAGGAAGGTTCGCTGTGCCGGTATATGCCGTGATCTGCGTATTGAACCTTCCCATGGCTGAAAGGAGCTTGTC
>DATBDI010000084.1:0-2201 GCA_036270025.1 Candidatus Udaeobacter sp.
ACACCTCGCCAATATGCGATTCGCAACCAGTCGGGCGCCGCCACTTAGATCATCTGCGCTTTCGCCGCTCTTGCGGCTCAGACAACAGATGTCTCTTCGGAAATCTGCGAAATCTGCGGACCGAAAAACCAGTGCTATTCGCGAACGGCTGTCGCTTCTTTCCCTTTTCGACTACGGAGATAATTTAACCTGGCGCGACGCGCGCGGCCTTTTTGCTCTACTTCTACCTTTGCGACGCGCGGTGAATGCAGCGGGAAAACGCGCTCGACGCCTTCGCCGTACGAGATGCGGCGCACAGTGAAGGTTTGGTTAAGGCCGCGGCCTTTGCGGCCAATCACTACGCCGGTAAATATTTGAATGCGTTCCTTGTCGCCTTCCACAACGCGGGTGTGAACGCGTACGCTGTCGCCAACAGAAAACGGCGTCAGATCGCCCTTCTGCTGTTCGTTCTCGATGAGTTCAATGATCCGATTCATAAGGCTGTGCAGACCGCGCGATTGCGGGCGGACACTTTCATTCGTAGACGTCGCTTTTGCAACTCAAATTCGAGCGCCTCGGGATAATCGACCGACCAAGAGAATCTGGAGAAATTATCTGTGAAAATCCGTGCAATCTGTGGCTAATTCCCGTTCTCATCGCGCTCGTAGCTCAACTGGATAGAGCGTTGGCCTCCGGAGCCAAAGGTTGTGGGTTCGACCCCCGCCGGGCGCAGTCCCTCTGAGAACGCAATTTTCACAGGTAAAAATGGTTATTCATCGCGACATTTATACGCGCGGTGGGGCTGCGTCTTAGCGATTGATTCCAATGGGCAAACGATCTGGATTGCAGACGCACATCGCGACGACGGAAAGCGTTTGGCCAGTCCGCTCACGGACACCCCGGCCTTCGCGGCCTCGGCCAAACATTGATAACGCCAGTCATGCCCATGGGGCAGTGCGCGGCGCAGAAGTAGCGATAAGACCAACCGCCGGTAAAAGTCACGCAGTATTCCGTACTCACCAGGCTCCTTGGGCGTGCGTCATTACGACGGGTTCATATCACTTTGTCGTTGCCGTGTGGAGAGGTAAAGAGCCAAGATCCGTCGCGTGAAGTACTGGAAAACCGCACTGTCAATTTTCGCAGCGCTGTCCGCATCACTCGCGCTTGCCGAGGACTTCACAACCATTAACGGCAAGGAATACAAAGACGCCACGATCACCCGCGTAGAAGGGGACGGAATTGTGCTTAGAACTAAAACAGGAATTTCGAAGGTCTATTTCGTTGAACTCCCTCAAGACGTTCAGGAAAAGTTTCGTCCCCGCCCAGCGACGCCCAGCGCAGCACAGCGTGAGCGTGAGGCGATCAAGTTAGAGTCAAAACAGGACGGACGTCGGCAGGCTGATCGGGGCGGCAGGGTAGTAGTGGTTGGGCAGAGCGCTGTTAGTTGGAAAGTCATCGTTGCCGGGATCGTTGTCCTAGTTGTCGTGGTGTTGGCTGTTGTTCGTAGTCGTTTCTAATAACAAGGAATTACGCGAGCAAAGCCTAAATGAAACGTTGGGAGATAACCGCTCACAATCTCAGCAAAGCAGTTGAGTTGCGGCTCCATCTCAAGTACGGATCACGAAGGCCGACAATTTTGGGTTGTGGCCGCGGAGCGCAGCGACGCGGGACGCTTTATTGTGCATGCAGATCAAGAGTTGCCCGCCTTTCTCGAACTCGAATCCGCAATTAAAACCGGCCGGCATGATCATGAGTGCGATTCACCGGCACCGGATGAAAGGTTGCGAACTAATCGCCGATAATCTGAGCAAAGTCGGTTGGAGTTGGGGCTGGGTTTCAGCCGTGGATTCCACGGGCGAACGATCTGGATTGTTGACGCTCATCGCGGCGACGGAAAGCGCTCTATTGTGCGCGCCGACGAAAAGCTCAGCGTTCGCCGATTATGCGCAGAACCGTGCCTGCTTCCGCTCAGGGGAAATTCGCGTCTTGGATTCGACCGGCAAGCTTGAACGCACGATTGCGTTTAGCGAAGCGGATCGGAGACTGTAATCAAGGCCGAACCCGCGACATAAGATCTGCGTACACAGGCTTCAGGGCTCGACAATGAGGTAGACCAACCGTTTGCTGAGATCAATCTTCAGCAGGTCTTGAGGAAGGTTCGCTGTGCCGGTATATGCCGTGATCTGCGTATTGAACCTTCCCATGGCTGAAAGGAGCTTGTC
>DATBDI010000085.1:0-3782 GCA_036270025.1 Candidatus Udaeobacter sp.
GGGATCGCAAACAAATCCGTGTTATGGGCTCACCTTTTGGTTGAACCAGCAGGCTCCGAACGGACGTGAAGACGACATGGAACGCCTGCTGGATCTGCCGTGGCAAAGCGCGCAATGGACAGATGTCTGCATTTGCAAGGATGCGCCGGCCGAGATGGTCGTGGCGCTTGGCTCGCATTATCAGCGGCTTTTCATGATTCCGTCGCTGAAGACGATCATTGTGCGCCAAGGGTCGGGCGGAAACTTTTCCGACGCGCATTTCCTGCGGCTCGTGCTCGGACTATAGGGACGCGTTGCCATCCTCGGGGAAGCGAACCGCTTCCCTACAGGAATTGACTTCCCTCTATAATTCTTGAAGCATTCAAAACTGTATGAACAAATTCGCCATCGGTTGCGGTGTCGTGCTCGCCATTGTGCTGTGTGTTGTCGTCGTTGCCGCTCTGGCAATTGGCGGCAGTTACAATCGCCTCGTCCGGTTGCAACAAGCTGTCGATCAAAGCTGGGCGCAGGTGCAAAATGTCTATCAGCGTCGCGCCGATTTAATCCCGAATCTCGTGAACACGGTGTCGGGTGCGGCCAATTTCGAAAAATCAACGCTAGTCGAAGTGACGAATGCCCGCGCCAGCGTTGGCCGCGTTCAGCTCGATCCAAACAAGGCGCCGACCGATGCCGCGCAACTCCAGCAGTTTCAAGCTGCACAAGGGCAGTTGAGTAATGCGCTCTCACGTTTGCTTCTCGTCTCGGAGCGCTATCCAGAATTAAAAGCCAACCAGAATTTTCTGAGTTTACAGGCGCAATTGGAAGGAACCGAGAACCGAATTTCCGTCGAGCGCGGCAACTTCAACAAGACGGTGCAGGACTACAACGTGGCGGTGCGCAGTTTCCCAACAAATTTGATCGCGGGCATGCTTGGTTTTCCGCCGAAACCGTTCTTCACTGCGCAACCGGGAGCGGAAAAGCCGCCGCCGGTGCAATTCAATTTTAGCTCGCCCGCTCCGGCGCCCGCAGCGACAGCGGCGCCATAATGTGAACTTGATTTTTGGTGGATCGGCCTCTCCGAAGACGATGCCAAACCAACCGCGGCGAAGCCGCCTAATTGTCCCATCGCGTTCGGGGCACGCGATTCACCTTTTTCTGGCCGCGCTCACGCTGTTCGCGATCAGCGCGAACGCCGCGGAAGTAATTCCACCAACGCCTGGCGCGTACTTCAATGATTACGCCGGCGTTGTTTCGAAAGAAGCCGCATCGCGGTTCAACGAACAGCTTGCTCAATTCGAGCGTGATACTTCCGACCAGGTGGTGGTCGCGGTTTTTCCCAAAATGCAGAGCGACTCGGATATCGCTGATTACACGCAGCGCGTGGCACAGGCGTGGGGCGTCGGCCAAAAGGAGCGGCGTAATGGTGTGGTTCTCTTTGTATTCGTCCAGGACCGTACAATGTTCATCCAGGTCGGCTACGGCTTGGAAGGCGCGTTGCCGGACGCCACGGCATTCGACATCACTGAGCGTCACATCAAGCCACTATTTCGGACTGGCAATTATGACGCTGGGCTGGCGACTGGAATCGATCTGATCTGCAAAGCGATCAGGGGCGAGTACAAAGGATCAGGAAAAACAGGAGCGGAACGCAAGGGCGGCGGCGGCGTTTTCGGTCTGTTGCCATTCATCACTTTTATAATTGTCCTGATCATCATTTCGCGGCTATTCCGAAAACTCGGCGGTTACGGTTATTCATCGCGAGGAGGTGGGCCTGTGTTTGTTCCGAGCGGCGGGGGCTGGTCGTCCGGTGGCGGCGACAGTGGAGGAGGATTCAGCGGGTTCGGAGGTGGCGGCGGCAGTTTCGGCGGTGGCGGCGCGGGATCGAGCTGGTGATCAAATGCGAACGCGAGAATTCCTTAGCAAACTCGAGCACAATCGAATCATTCAGGCGATCCACGAAGCTGAATCGAAAACGTCGGGTGAGATTCGCGTTTTGATCGAGCGCGGGAAGTTGAAGAGTGATCCCTTCGTTGCCGCGCAGAGGAAGTTTCATCGGCTCGGTATGCACAAGACGCGCGAGCGGAACGCCGTGCTGATCTTTGTGGCGCCGCGTGTTCACAAGTTCGCGGTCGTTGGTGACGAAGCGATTCATGAAAAATGCGGCGATCAATTCTGGCAACGCGTTGTTACTGCGATGCACCATTGCTTCCGCCAGAATAAATTCACCGAAGGCCTCGGCGGAGCGATCACGATCATCGGAGATATGTTAGGCCAGCATTTCCCGCGGCGTCCGGCGGACACAAATGAATTGCCGGATGAGGTGATCGAACAATGACCCTCTCAGTAACACCTGCCTTCAGGCAGGTGCTTCGTGATAATGCGACCGTGAGCCGTTTCAACGGCTTTTGCTTCGCGCTGGCTTTTCCGACCGGCCTGAAGGCGCGGTCTTAATAAGAACTGCTGGTTGAGGAGGTGCGCACCAACGGATGCTTGCAAAGTGCCGGATCCACGCTTTATTCTGCCCTCCGCAGCGAGTTTTTGAAATTACGCCGTTGGTCCCTGGGTCTCCATCGCTGGATGTGAGATCGCGCTCGCCAGGGGGAACCCGGCGATAGAAGGAATTTCGATTTAAGATTTCCGAATTTCGATTGTCCGGTCTTTACCGGTGTTCAATCGCAAGTCGCAAATCGACATTCGAAAATTAAAAGATGCCAATCCGTTACGGTCGTTTTGAAATGCCCAAGACTCTCACGAAGGACGAGAGCACAGCCACAGGTAACTACGCTAAATTTGCAGCCGAACCCTTTGAAGCGGGTTACGGTCACACTGTTGGAAACTCCATCCGACGCGTTCTGCTTTCGTCGTTGGAAGGCGCCGCCATCACAGCGGCGAGAATCGCCGGTGCGCAGCATGAGTTCGCAACGCTGCCGGGGGTCGTCGAGGACGTGACCGACATCGTTCTCAACTTGAAGAAAGTGAAGTTTAAAGTCGACGGCCAGGATCACGAGCCTAAAAAACTTTCGCTCAACATAAACAAGGAAGGCGAAGTCACGGCTGGCGATATCCAGACGATTCAAGGGTTCGAAGTACTGAACCCCAAGCAATTGATTTGCACGTTGGAACGCAAACATAAATTCGATGCCGAACTCGATGTGCGTGTCGGCCGCGGCTTTGCCACTGCCGAGGAAAATAAACGACCGGACCAGGCTATCGGTCTGGTCCCAATCGACTCGATCTTCTCGCCGGTGACGCGTGTGAAGTACGCGGTTGAAAACACCCGTGTCGGTCAACGCACCGATTACGACAAACTCATCCTGGAGATCTGGACTGACGGCCGTTTGACGCCCGACGACGCCCTATTGCAGGCATCAGCCATACTGCGGCACCACCTGGACATCTTCGTGCACTACAACGAGCAGGTGATCGAATTCGACCAGACCCCAGCGGGGGTCAGCGAAGAGAACCTGAAGCTCAAGAAGCTGCTCAATATGAGTGTGAACGAGATCGAGCTGAGCGTGCGCGCGGCCAATTGCCTGAACAACGCAAACATCACAAGCGTGGGTCAGCTCGCTCAAAAAACCGAGGCTGAAATGCTCAAGTACCGCAATTTCGGCAAGAAATCCTTGAACGAGATCAAGGACAAACTGCAACACCTTGGTCTAAGTCTCGGCATGAAGTTCGATCCCGGCCTGGTGGAGATTCCGATGAGTGGCGATGGTGCCACGCCCGCCGCATCCGCTGGCGCGGAGTGAACGTTTGATTAACACTTACGTTCTCGCGCCATGAGACATCAGAAAAAGAGG
>DATBDI010000086.1:0-17709 GCA_036270025.1 Candidatus Udaeobacter sp.
GGTCGGCGACGAATTAAAAAAAGGTGATAGGTTCGGAATGATTCGCTTCGGTTCGCGAACGGAATTATATTTGCCACTCAACGCTGAACTGCTCGTGAAAGTGGGAGACCACGTCTTTGGCGGATCGACAATCGTCGCGCGACTGGCTGATTAAATGAACGAACAGCCCTCCAAAATTTATCTGCTGCCCAATCTAATGACGGCGGGCAATCTGTTTTGCGGATTTACTGCCACGCTCAAAATCTTGGAAGGCGCTCTTTTGCAAGGCACCAATGCCGATCTTGCATCTGATCGCTTTCACGAAGCCATCTGGTTTGTTCTCGGCGCATTTGTTTTTGATTTCCTGGATGGGCGCATTGCACGTCTCGGTGGACATGAGAGTCCGTTTGGGCGCGAATTCGATTCGCTTGCCGATATTGTCTCATTCGGGCTTGCTCCGGCCTTGATGGTTTATCGCGTCGTGCTGCAGGAGTTCCCTCGCGTATGCTGGATCATCGCGTTTATTTACCTGGCTTGCGGCGCGCTGCGACTGGCCCGTTTTAATTCAGCAGCGACGATGCATAACGGCCCCAATCATCAGAATACTTTCACCGGTTTTCCCATACCTGCGGCGGCCGGTCTGATTGCGTCGATCACATTGTTTCTCCTTTGGCTTGCCGAAGGCGAACACCACCTTGGCAACTGGCGCTTTGTTCTGCCGCCGTTGTTGCTCTTTCTTTCCTTCATGATGTTCAGTCGCTTTCAATATCCCAGTTTCAAGGCGGTTAACTGGAAGACGACGAAATCGATTCCGCGTTTTCTCGCTATTATTCTCGTTCTTATTTTCACCGTGCTGAATTATGAGTGGATGCCGGCCGTTCTGTTCCTGACATATTTGCTTTACGGAGTATTCAGGCCATGGCTCTCCCGCGAATGGCGGCGGGAAATCGAAGAGGAAATCGGCGAAGAAGCAGCAGCCGAAACAGTCGAAACACGCTGAGATTCCGACAGCCAGCTGCCATTTGAGATGGACATAAATCTACGCGCGCCCACAGCTGATGACGCGCAACGCTGCGGCACAATTTGTTACGAAGCATTCAAAGCAATCGCTAATCAGCACAATTTCCCGCCCGACTTACCGTCGGCGGAAGTAACGATTGGGCTGCTCTCGAAGCTGATCGCCGATCCGCGGTTTTACGGAGTCGTTGCGGAGATCGATGGTCAAGTTGTCGGTAGCAATTTCATGGATGAACGGTCGGCGATTGCGGGAATCGGTCCAATCACGATCGACCCGACTGTTCAAAATCGAGGAGTTGGACGCGCCTTGATGCGCGAATGCATGGCGCGAGCTGCAGAGCGGCGCGTTCCCGGCGTTCGCCTGCTGCAAGCTGGTTATCATACCCGCTCGCTCTCGCTCTATACAAAATTGGGATTCGTCACGCGCGAGCCGCTGGCCACGATGCAAGGATCACCCCTTGGTGTGCAGATTTCCGGATACACCCTTCGTACAGCCGCTGAAGCTGACCTGCAGGCGTGCAACCGCGTCTGCTTCAAAGTGCACGGGTTCGACCGCAGCGCCGAAGTGCTCGATGCGATCAAGAATGAAACGGCCACTGTCGTAGAGCATGACGGTCATATCACCGGCTACGCTACGGTAGTCGGATTTTTTGGGCACGCAGTCGCGGAGACCAACGACGGATTAAAGGCCCTCATTGGCGCGGCAACGGTTTTCGCCGGTCCCGGCTTTCTGTTACCGATGCGCAATTGGGAAGTATTGCGATGGTGTTTGGAGCACGGCTTGCGCGTCGTGGAGCCGATGACGTTGATGAGCGTTGGCCTTTACAACGAACCAGCCGGCGCGTTTTTACCTTCGATTCTGTACTAGGCGGAATTCCGGCTACGCGTTTTTGTTCAGCCGGGCAAGAACTTCCGGATCACGCACGTCTGCCCATTCACCCGTGAGCTCAAGCGCCTCTACTTTTTTGTGTGATTGCGCAAGCTCGCGGATTGCATCTGTCAGCTCGTATTCGCCGCGCGGCGAGGGCTTCAGTTTGGCAGTGAATTCAAAAATGCTCGGCCGAAATGCGTAAAGACCAGCGTTGTACCAGTTCGTTTTTTCACCGGCTTCGGATTTTTCGCGAATGTCGACGAGTTCCATTTTGTCGTTCACAAAAACTGCTCCGCCTTTTCTGACGTCTTCGCCGCGTGTGACAGTGACAGTTGCTTCTACATCTTGCGCGACGTCGGCTACGCGCTCGTAATTCTCAGGGTCGACCAGGATATCGCCGTAGCTCAACACAAAGGGCGAATCACGGACGAAATCGCGCGCCAGATCGACAACCCGACCGGTCCCATCCTGCACTGTCTGCGTCACGTAATGAATGGCGACGTCGCTGCGCGAGCCGTCACCGAAAAAATTCCGCACGGCGTCAGCATGGTACCCAACAACAACAAGAAGCTCGCGTATTCGCGCGTCGCGCAATCCCTCAATAATGTGCTGCAAGACCGGTTTGCCGCGCACTTCAATCATCGGTTTGGGAAGCGTCGCGGTAAGTTCGCGCATGCGCGTGCCGCGTCCCGCTGCCAGCACTACAGCTTTTTGGATCTTAGTCACCGCCACAAGGTAGCGCATCCGTCCAGCTTGCGAGAGCTGACACGCAAGCCAGAGGCTCGCGTTACTTTTTTTCCGTGATGATCAACGCAGGCAAGTTCGCTTGCTTAATCAACTCGCTGACCTTCGCGACGTCTTCTTTCTTGAGCTGCATCCATTTGTTTAGCTGTTCATCGAGCTGAGTGTTCAACATTTGGAAGACGTCGAGTTGCGGTTTGGTCGGCTCGCTGTCACCGCCTTCAATGACGTGACTGAATGTGTCAAAGCGCTCGTTCAACATGTTGGGAAAAGCGAGGTTCGCTTCAGAGCCTTTCATATTCACCTGGATGAGCTTCTGCTCGACTTCAGACATTTTGTGATCCAGATCGTCAGCCGCTCCGAGCGCCGGTTTCAAGCGCCCGTCGTCGCCGAACCGTTTGTGCAAGGTTTGAATTTGCGATCGTAAATCGCGGATTTCATTGACCGCCTGGTGCAATTGCGAGATGCGATCATTCACCTGCACCGCCAATGCGAATTGTTTTTGCAATGCCGCTTCGTGTCCCTTCGTTCGCGGATCGATCGCCAAATGAAGCGGCGCCGTTTGCGATTTGCCGCCGACAGTGAGTTTTACCTGGTAATCGCCCGGCAGCGCCAGCGGTCCCTTTGGTCCTGTACTACTGTAAAACGCGCCCGGAATTTGAATTGGATCATTGTAACGCAGATCCCACGCGAACCGGTTCATGCCTTCGTTGGCTGGAATCGTTTTCACGCGCTCGACACGATCCGGCCACTCAGGTGGTTGCTCGCCCTCTTTTTTTTCCTTGCTCGAAAGATGCCTGACGACTTTGCCTGAGCTCTCGAGAATGTCGATTGAGACCTCTTCTTTTGGCGCGGTCTTGAAAAAATAATCAATGATCGCTCCGGCAGGCGGGTTATCGCCGACGGGCAGGCGCTTATCGAATTCCTCAGGGTAATGCAAGCGCAACGCAGTCTGGGGTTGATAGAGAATCACGCCCGGCTGTGGGGATTGCCCGTTCACTTGACGAACCGGCGTCAGGTCATCAAGCACCCAGAAAGAGCGGCCGTGTGTTGCTACGACCAGATCGTCATCTTTGACCACGAGATCGTGAATCGGCGAAATCGGGAGATTCAGTTGCAACGGCTGCCAACGCGCGCCGTCGTCAAATGAAACGAACACGCCAAGCTCGGTTCCGGCGTAAAGCAAACCTTTGCGCTTCGGGTCTTCGCGAACGGCGTGCACGTACGCGCCATCGGGAATACCGCGTACGATTGCGGTCCAGGTTTTCCCAAGGTCGCTTGTTCTAAAAATGTATGGCTTGAAATCATCGAGCTTGTGTCGGTCCACAGCCACGTAAGCAGTGTTGCCGTCGTGCGGAGAAGGTTCGATCAGGTCGACGGTGCTCCACTCCGGCATTTTCGGCGTCACGTTCGACCACTGTTGGCCGTCGTCAGTCGTAACGTGCACAAGTCCGTCGTCTGTGCCTGCCCACACGGTTCCCTTGTTCACCGGCGATTCGGCGAGCGCAAACACCGTGTCGTAATATTCAACTGACGTAATGTCGTTTGTTAATGGGCCGCCGCTTGGTTGCTGTTTGGATTTGTCGTTGCGCGTGAGATCAGTGCTGATCTTGGTCCAGCTTTGTCCGTGATCGGTCGATTTGAAAACGCACTCCGCAGCCGTGTAGAGCACATCGGCATTGTGCGGCGAAAGCATCAGTGGCGACACCCACTGAAAGCGGTGGATAACATCGACCGCGCCGTGACCCGAGTTGTCCAGCGGCATTGGACTGACGTCCTGCACCTGCTCTTTACTTTTATCGTAGCGAGTGATGAAGCCTTCGTTGTTGGAATAAATGATGCGCCAATCGCGCGGGTCCGGCACGACGAAGCCGCATTCACCGCCGCCAGCGACGAACCAATCTTCGCGTCCGATCACTCCTGAATCGGACCGGCTCGCAATACCGACATTCGAGTTGTCCTGTTGCGCGCCATAAATGTGATATGGGAACGCGTTATCCACTGCCACGTGATAGAATTGCGCGGTTGGCTGATTGTCTTGTGTGGTCCAATTTTTACCGCCGTCGATGGTAATGCTCGCACCACCGTCATTCGCGTTTGCGATGCGGTTTGGGTTCGTAGGATCAATCCACAGTCCGTGATGGTCGCCGTGACGGGCGGGAAGCAGATTGAAGGTCTTGCCTCCGTCTACTGACTTGAACAATCCGGTGTTTACCAGGTACACCGTGTCCGGAGATTTCGGGTCGGCATAAACTTTGCTGAAATACCAGGCGCGCTGGCGAAAACGTCCGTCCTCGTTAACGCGCGTCCAATGCTGCCCGGCATCGTCCGAGCGGTAAAGGCCGCCGTCTTTCGCTTCGATAATTGCGTAGACGCGATTGGAATCGGCTCCGGAAACGGCCATGCCGATTCTGCCCAGAATTCCGCCAGGAAGACCATTTCCTTCCAGACGCTTCCACGTGACGCCATTGTCCTCAGATCGATACAGGCCGCTACCCGGCCCGCCGCTGGAGAAAAACCATGGTTGGCGTCGCGCCTGCCACAGTGACGCGAAGACGATGTTCGGATTGTGCGGATCGAAAACGATGTCGATGCCGCCAGTGTTTTCATCTTTGGACAAGACTTTCGTCCATGTTTTGCCGCCGTCGTTAGTACGGAAAATTCCGCGCTCCTGGTTCGGACCAAAGGCATGACCCAAGGCGGCGACGAGAACGACATTCTCATCCCGCGGATCGACAATTAGTGCACCGATCTGACGCGTATCTTTTAAGCCGATGTTTTCCCAGTTTTTGCCGCCGTCGATCGATTTAAAAACGCCGGTGCCGTATGTGGTGTTTCCGCGGATCGCCGCTTCGCCCGTGCCGGCATAAATCACGTTGTGGTCCGACGGTGCCACCGCGATCGCGCCGATTGATGAAATGGGTTGTTTGTCAAACAGCGGCGTCCAATTCGCACCGCCATCAGTCGTTTTCCACACTCCGCCGGCAACGGCGCCAAAGTAATATGTGTCCGGTTCGCTGGCCACGCCTTCAACTGCCAGCGCACGGCCACCGCGAAATGGACCAATTTGCCTCCAGCGCATTCCGTTAAACAACTTCTCGTCGATAGCGCCCGCTGGAGTCGGGGTGGGGGACGGTGTGGATTGCAGAGACGCGACAAAGACGAACGCAATAACGGCGACAATTATTCGAGCAACTGTACGACAGCGAGACCTCGGCAAAGTCATCCGCCTACAGTGAAAAGCTTGCGACGTGATTCAACTGGAATTGCGCCGAATGCCGGTAGCGCCGGCGCGCTGCGATCTTCACGGCGACAGGGGTAGCGCCGCGTTCGCTATACGTTAATTGCGGCCATTCCCGGCGCGTGAGCTTCAACCGCGCTTCCGCTGGCTGCACTGCCGCCAAGACGCCGTGCCGCGAAGTACGACCCAACCACGAGCACTGCTGCAATGAGCTGCGCAACGAGCGTTTCGACCGTTGGAAACACCGCAAACCACATCCCCATCCAGGCTGGCATGTAAGGCTTAAGCGAGTCGATTGGAGTTGTGGAAATCCAATGCGCGAGTTGCATTTCCTGCGCTTGCTCGCCCACCATGACGAGCAACACAACTCCCAGAAGAATGCCGGTTGTAATTAGCATTTTCCGGTACGGCAGACGTTGTTGGAGAACAAAGGTCAGCACCGCCACCATCGCGGTCAGCGCCAGGCCGAGCAATGCGCCCTTGAATACAACGCCCCCACCCAACCGCAAGTGATAGCTTTGCAGGAAAAGCACCACCTCGAATCCTTCGCGGTACAAGGAAGTAAATCCGAGCAGGATCAATCCCCACCAGAGACGCGACTGCGAGATCTCTGCCGCGCGCGCATTTTCCAGTAACACTTTGCGGCGGCGATTATGGGCGCGAATCCATCCGCCCCAATAGATTTTGTGGAAGAACCAATTCATGATCACGAGCAAAACAATCACCGCAAGCAATCCCGTTGCGGCTTGGAGATCCAGCGCCGACATATTGTCGCTGAGCGAACTCACGATTCGCACCGCGACACACCACGTGATCAAACTTGCGACAAATGCCACGCCTGCACCGAGCGCGACCGGCCGGCGATGCAGGCGTTTTACGCCGGTCATGCTCGCAGTGATCGCCGCCAGCACCAGGATGCATTCCAATCCTTCGCGAAACACGAGAATACCGATGTCGAGAAAGGCTACGGTAGGGCTCGTGTCAAAGCGGGTCGCGGGAGCGCCCTGCGCAGTAACTCCCTGCCAGACGAGCATTGCGGCGACGAAGAGCGCGGCTGCCACCACGCCGATACGCAGAGCAAACTTCATTTTGTTTTGACAGTTTACCACAGGCACAAACCGGCCGCTGTCGGTCGATTGCGTTTTTTTAGCGGCTGGTTGCTGGATGCTGATACAATGACAATGACACCAAATCGGAATCGCGTGATATGCCGGAATACGTTCTGGGTCATCATCTGACGGGCGAGCGACAGCGGCTCGCGTTGATGTCGGAATTGCTGGATCCGATGCACCGCCGGTACATCGAGTCGCTCGGAGTGTTGAGGCCGGGCGCGCGTGCGCTCGAGGTCGGATGTGGCGACGGCTCGATTTCCGCATGGCTCGCGCAGCGCGTAGGTCCTGAGGGAAAAGCAGTGGCTTTCGATCTCGATGTGTCGTTGGTCGAAGTCCGTGCGCCGAATCTGGAATTGCGCCAGGGGGATATTGTTACCGCTCCGGTGGAACGCGGCGCGTTTGATCTCGTAACTGCGCGGGCTGTGCTTCATCACGTCGGCGACATCGAAGCAGCAATTAAAAACCTTGTCGCCAGCACGCGGCCGGGCGGCGCGCTCTTGCTTATTGAACCTGACTTTCTTCCGGTCAGCGTTGCCGAGCCCACGGAGGTTCGAGCGTTTTGGGATGGCTGGCTCGCCTGGTCGGTCGAACGCGGAATTGATTATTACATCGGCCGCTCACTTGCGCCGCGCCTGGCGGCATTAGGTTTAACGGAGATCAGCGGCACTGCAGAGACGGCCGTTTACAACGGCGGCTCGCGGTGGGCAGAGTATTGGATGCTGACCATCACCGAACTTCGCGATGACTTGACGCGATCCGGCAAGCTGAACGCCGCGCTCGTCGATAAATTTCTCGGTTATTGCGCTGATTCGACGTGGTGGACTCAGACTATCGCCTTTACGGCCGTTCAAGCTCGCGTGCCCAGTGGATGATCAGGCGTGCGCACGGTATGTGCCGGTTGTGATTTTGCGTCGATCAAGTAACTTCCGCCGTGCAACGGGTTCGGGCGTTTACGTTAATTGAGATCGCCCTCTCCATTTTCATCTTGATGCTCCTCCTGATGCTGGCCGTGCCGAGCTTAACCGGCGTCTTTTCAAGCCGGCGCCTGAAGCAATCGCTCGATCAGTTTAACGGCCTTGTCCGCCAGGCACACGAGCGAAGCGTGCTCGAGCGCCGTCCATACCTCATTGTTTGGGGCAAAGGCGGCGTCGCGCTGCGACCAGAGGCTCTTGCCGAAAATGAGGAGCCGAAAGCAACAGCGGAGCTTCGCCTTAATAAAGGGACATTGCTGAAACTCACGCTGCCGGCAGCATTGGCGGACAATCATCCATGGGAGTGGATATTCTGGCCATCGGGCAACTGTGAACCCGCGACAGTGCAGTTCCGAGGTCCCGCTGGTCAATGGACAGCGAATTATTCGCCGCTGACAACCCAACCGGAAATTATTCAGTATGCGACAAGGTAAAAGCAGAGGGCGAAGGTCACGCATCAGAGGTCAGGTGGCGTTTGCGCTGTACGAAGTTCTGATTGGCGTGGCGATTTTTGCCATCGGCGTGATTGCGCTTGGGCGTGCCGTGCAAAATTGTCTCAACGCCAGCACGATCAGCGCTGAAGAACAGGTGGTTCGACAAATTTTGTCCGATCGCATGGCAGAAGTTCAAGCCGCGCCGGTCGTGCCTGAGGCCGAAAAGGAATTCAGGGTCGACAGCAGTTACGGCACGGTGCGACTGACCCAGAAAACTGCACCCGCGGCGTTGACGGAGGCCGACAACACGGTCATCAACGGGATCAATATTGTGACGTTGACTGCGCGTTGGCAGCACGCGGGTATTCCACAATCCAAACAGCTTCAGTTCTATGTCTATCGATCGGGATAAAACCCGTGGCTTCACACTACTCGAGATCATGCTGGCAGTGACGATCCTCGGCATGATGTCGCTGGCGATCTATCGATTCGTGCAATCAAACCTGACGGCGATGTATCTCTCATCGGACATAGCGGCGGCGGATGCGCAGTATGATGGCCTCCGCGATCTGCTTGCTGCGCAATGGCAAAGCTTGAGTCCGACGAAGGCTGTCATGAGAGGACAGGCGTTTAAGTTAAGTGATCGCGAGCGCGATGAGATGAACTGGACATGCGCCGCAGGAGTGGGCTTGCTGACCCGGTACGCGCCGGGCGATTTTACCGTCACCATGCGGCTGCAGCCGGCAAGCGGCGGGCGACTCGACCTCGGTTTTTTGCGCAAGCCTCGTGAAGATTCCGATATTGGTGAAGGACAGGAAACGTGGGTGCCGCTGATACCAAACGTAACAAGCCTGGAGATCCGCTATTTCAATCAGCAGGCCAATAGCTGGGTCAATACATGGCCAGGAGGTTCTCTGCCGTCGCTTGTGAAAATCTCAGTCGGGCGTGCTGATTCGTCTGTGCCGTGGGAAGCAATTATTGCACTAAAACGAACGCCGTATTAATGCGAACCGATCGTATGACCACACGTTTCTTACGTCGCAAATCTGATGCCGGCGCTGCGCTGCTGTTAGCGCTTTGGGCATTATTTTTGCTCAGCGCGATGGTGATCGCGTGGGCGCTCAGCATCAATTCGCAATTGACCGTTTCGAGCGACGCCAGCCGCGCATTGACCGCTGAAGCGATGGCGTGCTCAGGCGCAGACGTCGCCCTTCATCCGATGATTAAGCCCGGCTCGGCGAATCTGCAGACAAAAATGCGCGACGGCGGCGCTTATGAAGTGACAATGACGGGGGAATGTGGCCGTTTGAATTTGAACCTGCTTGCGCCGGGTGGAGTACAGAACGCGCAGCTTGTCAGAGTTGTGCGGCAGTATCTTAATCTTAAAGGCATAGAAGTGAACGACCTCGATGTAATGATGGATTCTCTCCTCGATTGGATATCACCAAGCAAAGGGATTCACCGCATGAACGCGCCCGAAGAAAGCGATGATTATCATCCGGCGCACGCGCCACTGAATTCCGTGGATGACGTTAAAAAAGTCTTCGGCTGGGCCGAATTTACTTCAAAGCCCGGATGGGAGGAAGACTTCACCACAGTCGTGGGTAGTTGTCAGCAGATCGACATCGCCTATGCCTCACGCGACGTGCTGCGTGCATTGGGAATACCTGACGATTTTGTCGATCTCTTCCTGCAGCTGCGACGCGGCCAGGATGGGATCGATGGAACTGCCGACGACCCGCAACTGGATCAAGCAACTGCATTGAGGACGCTTGGCATCAATCTTCAAGGACAGCAGCTGGGTGGACTTCAAAATTTGATCGTATTCAAAAGCCCGAATCCTGTTTTTCGAATCATGAGCGTAGGAAAATCAGGCGATGTGACGCGTTCGGTGGAAATGGTGGTGCAAAAGCCACAAGCAGGAATTGGTCGTCCTCAGGTGTTCAGCTGGAAGGAGCTTTGATATCGAGCCGGGCAAGCCATCAATCTTCATAATTCCCACCGCACACGGCTGGAATTTCGTTCGCTCAGCCGCTCCCGAATCGCCGCCTGCCCGCAATTCGAGCGGTGCAGCCGCCCACGAAACTGGCGCGGGCGGCGGAGGGCAAAATGGCGCGTGGAACGTGCGCAAGCTCGAGACGTTAGAAGAAGCCGTACCGCTTCTAGCTGCAACCGATGAGTTTGTGCTTGGCCTGCCTGTATCTGCCGTGCTTGCCCAGAGATTTCGTTTGCCGAGCGTCGATCCAGCGGAGTTTCCAGAAATGATTCGGATCCAAATCGAGAAGCTCCTGCCCTTCGCGGCCGATGAAGTGACGACCGACTTTGAAGTCATCGAACAAAACGACAGCGAGAGCGTCGTTTCGGCGGTCGCAATCAGAAATGAGCAACTTGCCGAGATGGTCTCGCCGCTGTTGGATCGTGGTTACATCCCGCGACAAATCACTGTGTATGCCGCACAGCGCGCGAGCACGCATGCGCCGCGCGGCAGCGCCCTTCTGATTTATCCGGAAGGCGAGACGCTCGTTTACGCCATAACCGAGAATGGCAAGCTGAGTCTTGCCCGCGTGTTTGAAGATGGCAATGGCGAGCAACTCCAACTTGAATTGCCCCAATTGCGGCTAAGCGCCGAGCTGCAGGGCATTGACGCTTCGTCCCCGAATGTGCTGTTGGACGAGACGTGCTACCAATTGCGCGGAGCAGTCGAGGGAATTTTATCCAGTCCGACTGAGATCGTGGGGATAGAGCTTCCACCAGCGCCGGTTAAGCTGAACCTCTTGCCCGACAGTTGGCGTCGGCGCCGTTCGCAACTGATAAGGCAGACAGAATGGCGCAAGCGCCTTCTGTGGATCGGTGGCGCTTATGGCGCGCTGCTGCTGCTGTTATTCGCGTATCTTGGGCTGCTGCGGTTTCAGATCGGGCGATTCGATTCCCGCATCGCGCGCGCTGCGCCCCAGACGGAGTTCGTGCGAGCGACAGAAGCAAAATGGAAAGCGTTCGCGCCCGCCATCGATGCGCATTATTACCCAGTCGAAATTTTGCTGCATCTGTTCGAAAGCTTGCCATCCTCTGACGTTCGCATCACCACTTACAATCAATCGGCTCGCCAGGTTTCCGTCGAGGGAGAAGCGAACACGCCCGCGCTCGCTTACCAATTCGTTGAGAAGGTAAAGAAGAATCCCGATTTGGGAGCGTTTCAATTCGACATGGCTGCGCCTCGGATTTTGGGCAACAATCACGCGCAATTTCGGGTGGAGGGTAGAGCAAAATGATTCCTTCCTGGTACCACCGAATGAATCGGCGTGAGCGTGTGCTCGCGTGGATCGTTGCCGGAACGTTGTTCGCGCTGCTGAATCTTTGGATCTTAAGCTGGATATTCGGCACACTAGGTGCCGCACACCGGGAATTGGCGTCCCGTCGAGCCAAGCTGAACGAGGAAACCCTTTACGTGAAGGAACGCGATGTCTGGACAAAGCGCGACGAATGGATGCGGCAAAAGCAACCCCTGTTAAAGGATCCCGCGGAAGCCTCTGCTTTGCTCGATCAATTGAAGGAAGTCGCAGGCAAACACAACGTCCTCATTGAAAATCCTGCGATCGGGTCGGGAGAGACGACGCCGTATCACCAATCGGTATTTGCTTCCATCGAAACCAAGAGCCCGTGGCCGCCCCTGGTACATTTTCTTTATGACGTCCAACGACCCGACGCGTTCATCGTTTTGGAAAACGTTAATCTGGTCATCGACAGCGGGGACCCCACGATGATGCGCGGCAAATTTAAATTTGCGCGCTGGTTTGCACCCGCGCAGGGCAGCAAGTAAAATAGGAGAACGGATCTGTATGAAATATTTCCTTCCTGCAACATTGACTTTCGCGCTGATCGGTCTGATTCAGATTCAAGCCGAGGACGCGTTGCCGTCTCGGTTTAATTTCGACCGATACGCAAAAATGGCGGATCAGTCGCCGTTCGCGCTGGCAACGGCGGGAGCTGCTGCTGAGCCTGCGGCTACGCCTGACTTCGCCAAGGACCTTTACATCGCTAACGCCGCCCGTTCGGCCGACGGCGATCTGGTGACGCTCGCTTCTACTTCCGATCACAACTTCAAGAAATATCTTACGACCAGGGAACCTGTTGACGGGTACGCCATCGCCAACATCGAATGGTCGGATAAAGTGGGAGCGACGAAGGTGACGATTAGTAAAGACGGCAACTTTGCAACGATCACATTTAACCAGGCGCTGTTGTCGCAAACTGGTGCAAATGCCGGTGGCGCTGTCCGAGCAATGATGCCAAACGCGCCCGCTGCGATGCCTAATCCCGCGCTCAATCCCAATCCAACCTTATCAAAGCTTCCTCCAGGAGCGCCGCCCGAGTTGCAACAGTTGATACCCTCGGGAAAGGACGTGCCGCACCCGCATCCGCGCGGCTTGATTCAAAGGAATCCCAGAGCAGGATCCTCGAAGAGCGCCGCGCAAGGTGGCCCGGCAAAGAACTAAATATCGAGGCGTCGTGCTGCGGCTATCCGCCACCCAAATCGTCGTCCGAAGTATCTGCCTGGCGGTCTGGGCCGGCTGAAAACAAATCATAGCCGCCCGGAGTTTTCACCCCGGGATTGCGATAAATGTACGTGCTGCCCCAGGGGTCTTTGGGTAGTTCTTTGAACAACTGGTACCAGCGCGTGGGCCGTGGATCATTCTGCGGCTGCGTAACCAACGCCTGCAAGCCCTGCTCCGATGATGGATAAAATCCATTCATGCTTTCGTACAACTGCAGCTGTGTCTTGATCGCCTGAACATCCGCCTGGACGCGCATGCTTTTGGCAATACCCGTCGTGTTGCCGAGTTTTGAAATCGCTACGCCCAATATGATCACAATGATGCTCACCACGAGCATGATCTCCAGTAGCGTGAACCCCTGCTGTTTTGTTTTTAGTCTCATCTCAAATATAGGAGCGCCCCTCCGGTTCTGTGGGCGATTACCTTAACCCCGTCTTAAAGAATTGCTAGCGCCCGCCGCGCAGAAGATAATCGGACTTGTCCCAAATGTACTTTAGCTGAATCTGCGTGCCGCGGATGGCGGCAGAGCCACCGCCGGCTCCGTTTTCGACGACGAGATTATTCGCGCCCACTTTCAGAGCCGTCGCGGGCACAATCTTCTGAGCGCGCAACCATCCAGTGTAATGGAAATGCATTTGCGTTGTGAGCGGTTCCGATTCACCTCGATATCCTGGGTCTGCCAAATCCGGCAGCGCTAGAGAAGCTGGGCCAATACTCTGATCATTCAGATAAATTTCCGGCGGAGCATCGATGCTTGGATTCGCAATCTCAAATGTCAACAGCGCCGTAAGGGGTTGCGTTTCAATCGGAAATTGAAACTCCGCGTTTTCCTGAACGCGGGAATCGATCCGGATGGGCTCAGCTGCCAAAGTCGCCGTCACTGTTCCGAAGTTCTCGAGGTCTTCCGGCGGCGAATGCAGTGTCGGCATGGACGTGAACGGTTCGGGAATGATGTCGCGATGTTCCGCGTTCACCGGATGCACCACCTCGCTGCTCGTCATCCAATCCAGATAGGCTCCGCGGATGGTTTTGCCGTCGCCGGGTACCTCGATATCGATCGCGGAGGCACCCGTCATTGGGATCAGGACAGAATCAGAACTGGGCAAATTCATTCCGACACCGAGCGTTCCCGACTTCAGAATGTGTGTGCCAGACTCGTCCCACGCGACCAGTTCCGGCTGTTGATTCGCCTTGTCGTCGAAAAATAATCGGAAAAACAGAACTTGATATTCCGGGCCCGGTTGCGCTACGCGGATCCGGAAGATGCTCTTCGACCCGCCGCCTTCAGTCGCCTGGCCCGGAAGAAGAGTGAGGGCCTCGATCCAGGCAGGTGCGACTTGGGTTTTCGAATTTCGGAGCGCGATTTGCCGGAGATCCAGCCACGCGCTTTCAGGGCTCGCCTGCATGGAAGTATCAGCCGGCGAAGGCAGCCCATCCGTCAAAGCCTCCTGCGCGCAAACGCTACAAATCGCAGCGAGGAACATCGCAAGAGAAGCGCGGAGTACCATTGGGCTGGCGAGATTATTCGCGCGTTACCTGTTTTGCAAGTTTCAGTTTCAAGTCGGCAAGACTGCTAAGACTTGATGCAACACTGCGACGATCCCAGCAGCCTGCCAGTTCAGTCACCTCTCGTGTCGCGAGGGAAAAGGCGAAAGGGTCGTTCCTTAATGCGGCCTGACCTGCAGGCTGTGTGTCATCTCAAACACAGCCGATAGAATGCTGAAAACAATGAGACCAACCAAAGCTGCGATCACCACGATGATCACCGGCGGAATTAATTGCGAGATCACACCGACGCTGCGGTCAAGTTCGCGCTCATAAACGTCAGCAATGGCCTGCATCGTTTCGGCGAAATGCCCGGTCTGTTCGCCGACGGCCATCATGTCGGTGAACAAATCCGGGAATAATTTTTGCGCCTGCAAGGCAGCAGACAACGTCGCGCCATCGATGACTGCCTTGCGCACCTCGCCAAGTTTCAGTTCTAGAAATCGGTTGGCCGCGATCTCGGTCACCAGGTCAAGTGATCTCAGGAGAGGGACTCCGTTTTCCATCAAAGTCCCAAGCGTTCGCGCAAACTGTGCGTAGTAACGATGTCGAATAACGCGTCCATATCCGGGTATCATCAGTCGAAAACGGTCCACCGCAGTTCGCCCCTCCTGCGTGCGAACAATGGCGCGGAAGCCGACGATCGCGCCAACAATCATCAACAATCCAAGCCACCAGTAGCCGGTAATCGCATGATGAATTTGCAACAAAATCCGGGTTGGCAGCGGAAGCGCACCACCGGTTTGTGCCATGAAGGTGCTCAACTGCGGCACCATGAACGTGATAAAAATCGTAACCAGAACAGCGCCGGCGAGCGCGAGGAACGCCGGATAAATCAGCGCCTGTTGTACCCGATCTCGCAGGTCTTTGGCCTGCATCAGGTGCTTGGCCAGACGAAGCAGAATTTGCGGAAGCGAGCCGCTGGCCTCGCCTGCAGCGACCAAATTCACGTATAGCGGCTCGAAAATTCGTGGCATCTCGCTTAACGCGTGCGAAAAACTGCGGCCATCGACCAGGGCCTGATGCAATCTTCGCGTCATTTGCTGGACGCGGGGCTGCTTGAGCCGTTTTTCTAAAACCGACAGCGCTTCGTCGAGCGTCATCCCGGCTCGCAGCAGGTGCGCGAGCTGTTCCGTGAAAATGAGCAACTGGCCGTGCGGAATCTTCAGGTTCGTGGACCCTTCCGACCGACCCGCGACGGGTGAACGCACCACCTTCGGCCCTTTCACTTCCGTGCCGACCATTTCAATCCGCACGGGAACGCAGCGTTGCAATTCAATTTGTTGAATCGCAATGGCGCGATCTGCGCATTCGACAACGCCTTCGATCAACTCCCCCTGCGCGTTGCGGGCCCGATAATTAAACTGTGGCATCGCCGTGGAAAATTAGCCGGAAACCTCGAATCGCAAACTGGAATCTGGCTTCGCCAAGTTTATTGGACGATGTGGAGTAAGTCCTCTGCGCTTTGCTACCGCGCTGCAAGCGTTCGCGGGTCGTCCACATGCGACGTTTCAACGAATCCCGAGTCACCTAGGTAAAAATTTTACTTGTCATGCTGCCGGAATCTGATAAGAGCGCCGACCATGAGATCTGCAGCAGCGGTCGTGATCGTTTCAATCGCGATTAGTTCGCAGGCATTTGCGGTCTTCCGACCGCTTTTTCCGGCGAAAGCAGCGCCGCCGTATGGCGCTGAAGCGATCGTTATAGGAAACGGCTCGGTCCAACATCCTACGAAGCAAGCCTCTGCTACAGCGCCGAAATAAGCGTTGTATCAGCCGCGAAGCGCAGGCGCTCGCCTGCGTAACAGGAGCGCTCTCACCTCTCCCGCCCAGCTTCGTCGTTGCGATTGGAAACAGGCAGGGGCGGGAATCGAGCCGACGGGAGTCGTGCGACATGGACGAAGCCCAAAGGGTGAGTCCGCGGGAGCGGGCGAATCAATCGAAGCGGCGCGTTTAACGAAACCTCGTTGTCCAACAAACCCGAGCGTGATCTGGAGGCGGGGGCGGGAATCGAACCCGCGATTCGAGCCGTCCCTTCACAAAATCAAAACAAATCATCGCGGCCCCGAGCCGCCTTGAAAGGACGCTGATCATCCCAGCGCCTAAGTGCTAAGGGCCGCCGCCACTTCGAGGAGTTGGCGCAGGCAAGCCTAGAAGACCGCTGACTGAAAAACTTTGCATAGTCGATTGCGTTGCTGGCCGCATTCGGCCCACCGTACCACAGCCGTCCGAACGGCAGCGCGTCGCTGGTTCGCTGGCACATCGCTTTTTTCGCGTAACCTCGCCCAGGATTTTACGCACTACCTCAGTGAACAGCCAGAAATGAGTTCTCAGGATGAGGCATCAAAAAAAGGCCGAAACAGAGGAAGGAAACCAAATAAGATGAAAACAAGAATCATCAGCAAAATCCTTTCGGTGAAACAAGCGTTTCATCGATTGCGGCAGTATATTCATTGGATGCGGTCTGGTATCCAATGCTGACCGGCGCATCGTGTGTGCGGCTGCGAGACTTCGCGTAGCCAACGGCGTTGCTGACTGCGTTTGCCTCGACATACCACAGGCGACGGAATGGCAACGCTTCGCTGATTCGATCGAAGCCGCGATGATCTTGCGCGGGCGGACCTCGTAAGCGTGAGGCTGTCGCACTTCATGTCTCACTTCGGCTCTCTGGGGGCTGATTTACTATGGTGTGAGGCGGGGATATAGACCCACAAGGCATTTCACAGCTTGGGCTTGTCGCCGAAGATGTAGAAAAGGTGAATCCGAATCTGGTCGTGCGGGACAAAAGAGGAAAAAGCGTACACGGTGCGGTACGACCAAGTGAACGCAATGTTGCTCAACTAGTTCCTCAAAGAGCATCGGAGAGTAGAACAGTTAAGGACTTTGAGTCCAAGTTTGCCGAGCAACAAAAGCAATCGTTTCGGAGCCTCAACGTACGAGGCCGCTAAAATGCTCGGAGTCCCTGAGCCGCTGTCTTGACCCTTGGGCGACCGTTGCCCATCACTTTTTCGCGTAACCTCGCGCCCGATTTTACGCATTACCTCAGTGAACGGTTAGAAAGGAAAACTAAAATGCAAAAGAAAATCACCAAAATCAAAGTCGGTGACCTAAAGCCAGCCAAAGACGCCATAGGCGGCCGCCGCCACGGCCACCACGGCCACCAGTTTGCCGCGCTGTTGAACCAGAAAGAGGGACCCAGGACGCAGGCGCACGAGCACGCGGGCGATTTCAAAGAGCCGTGATGCC
>DATBDI010000087.1:0-13678 GCA_036270025.1 Candidatus Udaeobacter sp.
ATCGCTGTGCCGACGCGCACCAGCGTTGCGCCTTCCTCCACCGCGATCGGAAAATCATTTGTCATGCCAATCGAAAGCTGAGCAAGATCGACACGAAATTCTGTTTGCAGTCGATCACGCAGCTCACGGAGCGCGACAAAATGTTTCCGGGAAGCGTCCGCTTCTTCTGCCAGCGGCGGAATCGTCATCAAGCCCAGAATCGACAGGCGCGGCAGCGCAAGCAGCTCCTCCATTTGCTCACGCAGTTTGTCCGGCGCGAAGCCAAACTTGCTCCCCTCGCCTGCCACATTGACTTCGAGCAACACGCGCGGATGCATCCCCTCCTCTTCAGCGATGCGGTTCATGTCTTGCGCGAGCGCGAGCGAGTCGATGCTGTGAAACATTTCGAAAAGCGGCAGTGCATGGCGAATTTTATTTTTCTGAAGATGGCCCACGAAATGCCAGCGAATCGCCGAGGCCATCTCCGGAATTTTTGCGCGCGCTTCCTGCACGCGGCTTTCGCCAAACAACGTCTGGCCGGCCTCGATCGCCTCGCGCACTTTCTCGGCCGGATGGGTTTTCGTGATCGCAACCAGTTCAACGTCATCAGCTGATCGCCCCGATTTCGCCGCTGCGTCCGCGATCTGCTTGCGCACCCGCTCAAGGTTGTCCGCAATCGAGATCATGCAGAATTGTAGGGCAGGCGCGTCGCCTGCCAATGCCAAATAAGAACTGTTCCCGGCAATGATTATTTACTGGTAAATCCACGACCAATCACGCAGAAGGAGTTGATTATGAAACACTACTCACTTCTTGTTGGAATAATTGTTGCGGTGGTGACCTGTTCCAGTTTGCGCGCGCAGGAAAAGCCAACGCTTCAGCCGGATGCCACCGTCCTGAGCATTCTGCAGGGCAACGTCGGCAAAGCTGTCGAGCTACGCCTGAATGGTGGAGAGAAGATCGGCGGCAAAGTCGAACAGGTTAACGACAATGTTGTCCTTCTTTCTCGTCTGTCCGGCGCAGAATTTTTCGACGGCTTCGTTAACATCAAAGATGTCTCAGCGGTGGTTATTCGGAGCGCAGGAAAATAGCGGCACGGCACGGAGCCTTTAACAATATTAATGACATGATTACCAAAAATATCGGCATGCTTCTGCTCGCGATTTATCTTATCGCCGTAGGAATCGTTACGCTCACCGGCCTTGGCATCGGAATCGTCACTGGTCTGCTGGCGCTGCTGGCAGGCATTTTTATCCTCATCGGGCGATAAATCGGTAGAGCTCACGCGAGGAGTTCGATCATTTGCTTTGCCAGCTTAGGGCCGATGCCGCTTTCTTCGTGTTTGAAATAGACGAACGCGTCTCTCCAGGTTGAACTTTGTTCGCGCGCAAAATCGGACCACTGTTTCACGTCTTCGTCGGTGTAATCTTCACGCCGAAGCCGTAGATAACCGTAATCAGCAGTAATTTTTCTTGGTGTCGCAATGTCGTCGGTGTCGGCGATGCAAAGCGCGAGGTTGCGTGATTTCAGCAATTCGAAAATTTCATCGTCGAACCATGATCCGTGGCGAAACTCGAACGCCGCGCGCATGTCCGGAAATTCGCGGAGGAATGAACTGAGGACGTCAGCATCTTTCTTGAAGGTCGGCGGCAACTGAAACAGCACCGGGCCGAGCCTTTCACCGAGATCTGTAACGACCTTGCAGAAGTATTCGAGCGTGTCGGCGCAATCGCGCAGCTTCGACCAGTGGGTGATTTTCTGTGGCGCTTTAAGTGCGAACCGGAATTTCTCCGGCGTCTGAGATTTCCAGTTGTCGATCGTTTTCGGCGCGGGAATCCGATGAAAGGTATAATTAATTTCGGTCGTCGAAAATCGTTCAGCGTAAAACGCCAACATCTTTGCTGTCGACAAATCTTCCGGATAAAAATTTCCCTTCCACTCGGCGTACTGAAAGCCTGAGGTTCCGATCCAGATGTTCATATATCACGCAGGTCGAACGGCCTATTGAGCAAGTTTAGGATTGAATCCACAGAAAAGACGTTTGCAAACATCCGCCACGCATGCTGCATCCGAATCACATTTAACGGCAAGTCCTTTAACCTCCTGAATTGCTCAGGAGAGAGGAGTTATATCACTGCCGCAAACTGAGGAAACAAAGGGAGAAAACATGAAAAAAATAATGTTGAGTATTGCTTTGGCAATCGTGGCCCCGTTCGCATGGGCACAGGTATCGGAGACCACGACAACGACAACTACAACTGAGGGCAACGGGACGATCACGGAGTACACTCCGGGCAGTCGGATCGTTCTGAAGGAAACCAGCGGACCGCGTACTTATCGCTTCGGCAAGACGGTCACCTATGTGACCAGAAGCGGAAAAGTCCTGGACCCAGATGTGGTGAAGACAAAGGTCAGAGTGGGTGTGCCAGTCCGCGTCCATTACGCCGGAACAGGCGATAACGTGATGGTGGATCGGGTTATCCTCGACGAGGATTAAAATCTAATCTCATTCGTCTCCAACGCGCTTTCTATTCGCCAGCAGGCGAGCAGAAGGCGCGTTTTTTTGCGCAAAGTTTCGCTGGTGCGCGTTATCGATCCGTAAGAACTCGACAGCCTCCAATGGCCACACAACCATCGCAACGAAGCAGTTCGATCCATTTTAGTGAATTCTCTTTTGCGTTTCGCACTCGTCGCCATTCTAATTTCAAGCAGTGTTCTTCCAGTAGCAGCCAGGAAAAAAGCGCACCGCGCGCCAACGCCAGGGAAAGCAAACATTGAAGCAGCAACTCGACTGCAGGTTTTTCTTGATCGCGCCAATTTCAGTCCGGGCAAAATCGACGGGCGCTACAATGATTTGACCTGGAAAGCGCTTGCGCTTTATCGACAATCCCGTGGCGAACAACCGCAAACGCCACCGCCGCAAAAAGGTGGGCACTCAAACGCCCCGCCCGACCTCACCGGCGTCGACGTCGCGAGCGTGAATCCAGTCTTCATTTCCTACACGGTGACCGAAGCGGATCTTCAGAGCATCGGGCCGTCGCCCGGGAAACCAGCAGAGCAGGCAAAACTAAAATTTCTGCCGTATCACGATGCCGGTGACGCAATCGCGGAAAAATTTCACAGCGACATTCGCCTACTGGAGCAACTCAACCCGGGGAAACTCAAGCCGGCCAAGCCCGGCGATCAATTGATGGTGCCAAATGTCGAACCGTTTGAACTCGCTTCAGTAAAAGACATTAAGCCCGGCAGCGAAACTACTTCTCGGGCGGTCAACGACGTCGAGGACCAAGCAGAAGGGCCAGGCTCAAGTCAAAGTGAAGCGCCAGGAGCACCGCGACAAGTCGCCGTTAAAATCGACATAAAAACAAACATGCTTGGCGTATTCGACGGCGAGAAGCTCATCGCCGCGTACCCGGTCACCGTCGGTTCGGCTCAGACCGCCTCACCCATCGGGGAGTGGAAGGTGCGCGGAATCGCTAAGCTGCCGACTTTTCGCTACGACAAGGAGATGCTGCAACACGGTGAGCGCAGCGGCAATTTCCACCTGCTTCCGCCTGGTCCACGGAATCCTGTGGGCGTGATGTGGATTGCGCTCAACAAAAAAGGCATCGGGATTCATGGCACCAACGAACCTGGTTCGATTGGGCACGCCGCAAGCCACGGGTGCATTCGCCTGGCAAATTGGGACGTAGTCCGTTTGGCCACGAAAATAAAACACGGCGATAACGTTTCCATTTATTAGACTCCAACTGATGAATGAAACGCTTGGCGCTCGTGCGCTAAACATCCTCCACGACTGGGTCCGGTCAGAAAGCCTTCGCAAACACTGCTACGCCGTCGCCGATTCGATGAAACATTTCGCTCAGCTGCGCGGCGAAGATGCCGACCTCTGGGAAGCCGTAGGGTTGTTGCACGACATCGATTACGAGCGGCATCCGAATGCACCTGTAGCCGGGGTCGTTGACCCCGGCAGCGCTGAGGAGCTGCACCCAAGAGGACCGGGATCACCGATCCCGGCTACAGCAGGTCATCCATTCGTCGGGGTCGCGTGGCTGCGCGAGAATGGGTGGAGCGAGGAAATCTGCCGCGCGATTCTTTCCCATGCGGATTACGCAAACGTGCCACGTGAAACGCCCCTGGAGAAAACGCTCTACGCCGTCGATGAATTAAGCAGCTTCGTGGTCGCTGTCGCGCTTGTTCGCCCTACCAAAAGCATTCACGACGTCGATGTCCGCGCGGTGAAAAAGAAAATGAAAGACAAGGCGTTCGCTCGCGCTGTGAACCGCGAAGACATCGTGCGTGGCGCGGAACAACTTGGCACGCCGATCGACGACGTCATCGCGGAAGTCATCGTCGCGCTCAAGTCAGATGCCGAGCGGCTGGGCTTGATCGGAATCACTGTCAAGTAACCGTCACATTGGAGCAGCAGCCCAAACCGGTTTCCCCGTTCATCACGATCTCACAACCACGATCGTCCCAGTCATCTTCGGATGAACTGAGCAAAAGTAGGTGTATGTGCCGGGAGCGCCCGCTGTGATCGTAAACTCTTGATCTGTGTCGAGTGCGCTCGATTTCTTAAACTGCTTCTCGACGCTCACGACGGTGTGCGGTTCTTCATCCCGATTGATCCAGGTCACCTTGTCCCCAGACTTCACAGTTATGGTCTGAGGATTGAAGGCGAAGTCTTTGATTTCGATTTTGTTTGGACTGGCGGTGGTGCCGTCGGCGTCCTTCATCTCGCCGCCGAGCGCGACGATGGGCAGATTGAGAAAACCGATGGCGCACAATAGTGCCATTCTCTTATTTCTTGGAGCTAATGTAGTCATAGTGATGTTTGTTAGGTTGAATTGGGTTAGCCGAGGTTTGAATCGACAACGGCAAGAGCGGTTTTGCCTTGCTTGTACTCGACACTTGTTAGGCCGAGCAGGCTGCGCAGCTTTTCGGCTGGCACTTTCATCGGGCCCGGCGAAGGCGCGGTTCCAGGCGCAGGCTGCGGGAATGCCGTCGACATCGCGGTGTGAAACGTCACGTTCCCTTCGACTTTCTGAAGCACTTGATGAATGTGACCGTTGAGCACAGTCACTGAGCCGAAGCGTTTCAAATATCCCAAAGCGCGTTCGCTATCGCTCGTTCCCCACCCCCATTGCGGATAAACCGCCCAAAGTGGGATGTGTGCGAAAACGACAATCGGCGTGCTTGAGCCAAGACCTTTAACGTCATTCTCGAGCCACTCAAGCTGCTCGTCTCCAAGCTGGCCCAGGCCGCCCGCCTGAAGGTCCAAAACGTTCACCAGTCCAATAAAATGAACGCCGTTCTTGGTGAAGCTGTACCAGCCCGAGCCTTTGCCTTCTACGTTCTTTAGATACCGTTCGCGGTAAAGTTTGCCGCCATCGTTAAGCACATCGTGCTCGCCTGGAACGAAGAAGACGTCTTTCGTTCGGCAGCTCTTGAGCAGTTGATCGAAAGTATCGAACTCCTCCGGCTTCGACAGTTGGGTGATGTCTCCCGTGTGAATAAGAAACGACGGTGGCGTCGGCATCGCATTGATGCGGTCAAGAGCGATCCTGAACGTCTCAGTCACGTCTTTGTTCGCTTCTTTGCTGAAGCCGATGTGACTGTCACTGATTTGCAGGAAACTAACGTCGGTTGCTGGTAACGCTGCTCCAGTCTTCGCGATTTCGGCTAGAGTTTTCGACGCGAGTACGCCGCCGCTAACTGTCCACAGCAGGCCGGTGCCGGCCCAAGCCATGCATTTAAGAAAACCGCGTCGATCGATTCCGTCGTGTTCGTGGTCGTGTGAAATATATTCTGACATAGGTTTTAATGGTTGTTGTTTGAGTTGCTTCACCTGTCCTTACCGATTCTGATAAGTTTTATTCCCGGAATTAACCGGCACCGCTTTCAACGCCGCTGACAATCCCGCCGAGATGGCCGGCAATCGCGATCAGCAACACCGTGGCCAGGGCAAGCGAGATGTAGATGAACCCCGGCGTTTTTTGCGCGGCGCCGCGCTGCTGACGAAAGCGCAAGCCGCAAAGCAGCCAGATCATTGCACTCGCACTCAGTCCGAACGCGAGATGCAAAAGCAGGTTGCCCTTAAGCTTCGCGCCTTCGAATTGTAGCTGCCACGCGGTCAATCCACTCGCGATGGCCACAGGGGCCGTCCATGCAGCCGCAATGAGATTGTAGTATGCGGCCTTCGCCATCATCGGATTGCTTTTCCAGATTGCGATCAGATCCAATGCCACGCTGATGATGAACAACGCGATCGGGAAATGAATGATCACCGGATGTTGCGCGTGTTTCGCGAGCAGCGCGGCTTTCAGGTCGAATGGATTCATGGGCCTAACGAATCTGGAGGAGTTGTTTTCTTAGCGGTCGAGATCGACAATTGTTCGGCGACCGTTCCTGATCATGACCGGAATAGTGACGTATCCGTCCTTCTCCGACCGAGCCACAACCGTGTAGGATCCAATCGGGAGCGACACGGTCTGGGGAAGCTCGTCACTCTGTGAAATGTGATTTTCCACGTTCTTGAGAAATTTTCCGTCGAGCGTGTAGATCGCATAGGAGCTGCGAGCGTAGTAAAGCGTACCGCCGTCATTGAACTCGTCGGTCGCTGAATAGACTTCGAGCGCGCCTTTGGCTAATTGTCCCGGCTGCGGCTGAGCAGACTTTGTCATGCTTGTTGCATTGCCGCGAGCCGTACCCAGAAGCGCCAGACTAATGAACAGCGCCACTGCCAGGCTTCTTGGATTCACATACGTGAAAACCGAAGTGAGTGCCGACTGGGAGCTGTAAGTGTATTTGTGATTTGTTTTCATTGTTTTGTTTGTGGTTGTTTTCATTCAGCCATTCATACTGTTTTGGTCAGCGAATATTCCCGTTGAACGCGAACTCGTTTTGCTGAGCGACTCGCGGACAAGGTTGCTTGTCGCTTCGATACGATGGAGCAGAGCGCTGTCGTACTGCCGACAGCCCCGACGGCGGACCGGTAGCGAAGGCACCGGCGGAACTCGCTAATTAATGACGCGACGTTTGCGCTTCGAACTGCTGCTTGAAAGCTTGCAGATCGTTGATGTTCACGTCGGACACAGCCCAGTAGTTAAAGTCCGAGTCTGCCCAATGCAGCAGCTGATAGCCTTGGCGCGACATTGTTTCCGTAGTCCTTTTTGCATCCGCGGGTGCCGGCCAAATAAACAGGTTGATGAAATGTTTGCGTCGTCCATACACCAGCGCAGCTACTGGCCTGTTATCGAGGTAATCAAGGCGACCGCCGATCAGCGGAAATCCCTCACTCGAAAGATCGACAACCGCAGGAGCAAAGTCGAGCTTAGCATCCAGCCACGGCTTGACTGTGTGTTGGTCAGACGACGGGACGTCGGTCAGATGATTTGCTAGAAGGGACCGCGCGTGACTGGCGATGAGCTGCGTCGCGAGAAACTGATCATCGCCTGGCCGACGCGATTGCGGCATAAAATTCAAAGCAATGATCGCGGCGAGAATGATTCCCGCCGCCAGCGCCAGCAAACTCCACTTTGTTCCGGAAGGAGCGGGCTGCGTCGTTTGTCGCTCTCTCGGCACGAACGATGGAGCGTCCCCCACGACATTTCGCGCCGGTTCTTTAACAATCTCTGCCCGCAAGGAAGATTGAATTCGCTCACGTAATTTTGCCGGTGCCTTGTAATAGGGCGCTCCATTACGAACCGCGCCGATGAACGCTCGGTGGGCTTTGTAGGCTCCGTCGCATTCAGGGCAGTCGTGCAAGTGTTCTTCGATTTTCTGGTTGGTTATCGGATCCAGTTCGCCATCCAGGTAACCATCCATCAGTTTTTTAACTTCTTCGCAGTTCATCGGTTCTACCTCTCAATCCGAGCCGCCAGACATTCCTTAAGTTTCCCACGGGCGCGCGCGAGCCGCGACATCACCGTGCCGGGTGGGATTTGCGCGACCTCGGCAATTTCCTTGTATGATAAACCTTCCATGTGCCGCAGCGTCAGGATCTCCCGGAATTCCGCAGGCAACTCATCCATTGCTTCGCTGATTAATGCTGCGTCCTCGCCGTGTTCCAGAATCGTTGCCGGGCTCACAGACTCATAACCGGACCCGTGAATTTCGTCATCAAAAGACACGGCGAGATCGACGGCTTTGTTCTTTTTTAAGAATGTGTAGGAGGTGTTCCGGACAATCGTCAGTAACCAGGCACGTCCGTTGGAACCGTGGAATCCGGCGAAAGATTTAAACGCACGTAGATACGCCTCCTGAACGATATCCTGGGCATCCTGTTCGTTTCGAAGCAGCCACCTCGCCAGGTTGTAGGCAGCATCGAGATGCGGCAACATCGCCTCTTCGAACGAGATTGCTTGCGCTTGCGGCGCCCGATTCTCTTCGCGTTTCTGGACGACGACGAACTTCACAATCTTCCGATCCGATTCGAAATCTTCGGTCTCCAGAGCATGTTCCGCTTTCAAGGACAAAGCCATAGCGATTTACGATGTCTCATGTTTCAGCACCACGCCTTAATGTGCGCTGGCGTTTCTAATAAGACTGCGGTGTCCCGGTTTTATTCCCTTCGCTGGGAAAAAGAATCCGCCGATGCCGACAAGCCTGGCTCGCCGCTACAACTTCTCTGCGACGATTTCCAGCACCAGCGGCGTAACCATGAATCCATTCGGATTTTTCTCTGCGCCCGCCAGATCGGTCCGGGCCTTATTTGCGAATTCCTGATCGATGCGGCCCATCTCGATCAGCCTCGGAAGATAAGTTTCGATAAACGTGGCTGGCCATTGCCACATGTAATCGGACGGTCGCAGGCAAAAAATGTGTGAGCGCGTTGAGCGAATCGCGAAGCCATTCGCGCCAAGCAGCTCCGGTAATTGCGCCGCGCCATCGGGTTCACCGCCGGATTCCCGCCACGTTGCGATCACGTGCTCGCGGAAACGTTCTTGCATTGGCAGCCGCGGAAAAAATCGCCACGTCTCATAATGCCCATACTCGTGGAATATCGAGCGACTCCCTTTCGGCATAACGCTCGCCAGCTTCCGGATCATCAATCTGGGATCGTTCACAAACGACACGACCCAGCGACACCAGGCGAAGTCGTAATCTCCCGCGGGCAGACCGTCGGTCATTAAATCCATTTCGTGAATTTTGACGTTCGCCAGCCCGCGCGAACAGCAAACTGATTCGATCGCACGGACAAAATTATGCGAACGTTCGAGCGCTATCACCTCGCCGGTTGGCCCGACGATTTCCGCAAGGTCGACAACCGCGTATCCCGGACCCGCTCCGACATCGAGCACGCGTTTGCCGACTGTGATGCCGGCCCGTTGCCAGCAATCTAGGGCCACCGGACGCCAAACGCGATGCTGCAATCCGAGCCGAGCGAGCTCCTCGTCGTGGGTGCCGAGAACATAGTCGCGTTCCGTGGCCATCCCTGATCGTTGCCGACTGGATGAAGATTACAAAGGCGATTTTCAGGCATGAAATCAGAGCCGCGTTCCAACCGTCTGTTTCTGGTGTTTCGCTAGTCGGCACAGTGATTATACTACACGCGTCTGCTACTCCGAAATGGATTACGCAATTCGTCAGCTCACAAGAGAGGATGAACCTATTCTCTGGGAGATGTTGTACCAAGGGCTCTCGTCACCTGGCAAAAAACAAGTGGCGTCGCGCGACATTGTGCACCGTCCCGAGTTTGCACGTTACGTGGAAGACTGGGGCCGCAGCGGAGATATCGGGTTTGTCGCGCACGATCGCAAACATGGAACACTGCTCGGCGCGGTTTGGCTGCGCAAACCATCTGTTAAACCCGATGCGCCGTCGGAGCTCGCCCTTGTCGTAAAACCCGAGCATCGGCACCACGGCGTTGGCACTGCCCTGCTGACGCAATTGGTCCGCGCCAATCCTGACCAATCAACGATCTCGTTGAGCTTCGTGGCCGGCAAACCGGTGCTGCGCCTCTACGAGAAATTTGGCTTTAAAGTCGCAGAAGCAAAGCCGGACGGTGTCGTGATGCACAGAGCCGTCTAGCTCGCCAAAAGCCTCAGGGCGCGAAAATCAACAGCACGAACATGGCAAACAGCACCAAATGAATACAGCCCTGCAAAACGTTTGTCTTTCTGCTTGTAAACGTAACGATGCTCACGGCCAGCGTCAGCAGCAGTAGCGGAAGATTGGCGCCTTCCACACCGAGTGTGACAGGTCGTTTCGTGATCAATCCTATCGTCAACACGGCGGGAATCGTCAGTCCGATTGTCGCGAGCACGGAACCAAGTAGAAGGTTTATTGAACGCTGCAGGTGATTGCTCAAGCTGGCCCGGATCGCGCCTAATCCTTCCGGGGAGAGCACCAAGGCTGCAATAACGGCGCCGCCAAGCGCCTGCGGCATATGAAATTTCTCAATACCGTTGTCCAACGGGATAGCGAACTTTTCCGCCAGCAAAATAACGGTAATCAGGTAAACCAGCAGCATCACCGCATGAAAAGCCGTTGAGCGCACCTGCAAAGGATGATGAGCAGAATTCGCCGGCAGTACAACGTCCTCTGATTCCATGAAGTAACGGCGGTGTCGCACGGTCTGGATGAGCAGAAAAATCCCGTAAAGCAAAAGTGACACCACAATAAGAAAGATTTCCTGTTCGGTAGAAAAATGGGGCCCGCCCGTAGAGGTGGTGAAATTGGGAAACACCAGGCCCAGCACCGCCAATGCCATGATTACATTGAGATACGAGTTTACACCCAGCAGATTGTAATACTGCTCGCGATGACGTAAGCCACCCAGCAACAGAGAAAGCCCCACCAAGCCATTAAGCGCGATCATCACTACGGCAAAAATCGCGTCCCGTCCGAGCGTGGGATTGTTTGCCCCGTGCAACATTGCGGTGGATATCATGACTACCTCGATACTGATCGCCGAGAGCGTCAAAATTAAGGTGCCGTAGGGTTCCCCTAACTTAATCGCGAGACAATCGGCATGGCGTACGACACAAATTGCCGACCAGAGGATAACCGTAAAAAGCCATAGAAAGACAACGATCATCGCAATTGGGTGCGCAGCGAGTTCGACGAACTGACTTCCAGCTGCGAAAAAAATCGCAGCAGTTCCGAGGCCGACGACCAGCGCAAATTCATGGCGGATCGCATTCCCAAAATGGCCTGCGTCTTTCGTCTCGGAAGCCGGTTGTGTCTGGAGCGACATGCGGGCGAGCATATCGAGCTCACGCGCTTCGTGCAATTCGCTAAGGTAGCGTAAGCGTCCTCGCTTGCGTCTCACTCTCGCAAGCCAGAGGCTCGCGCTACTCTACCCACCAGCGATCGCTCCGATGATAAGAAAAGGTTCCGCTCCGCTGGCAATCGCGTCCGGCAGCGGAGCGTCTGGCGCTTCATGGGATAAATCCTCGCCACACGCGAAGAATCGCACCATCGGCCGCCGCATGTGTGTCACGTGGTCGCGTATTGTGCCGCGCAGCATAGGATATTTGGCCTCCAGGTCGTCGAGCAATGACCGCTGCGTGAGCTTCCCGTTCAAGTCGAGTTCTACTTCACCATCAACACGCGCGAGCGTGCGCAAGTGAGGCGGAAGGATAACGCGTATCATGGCAATGTTTGCACTTCGACGGACAAAATCGCAGGTAGATCGCGCACAATCGGCTTCCAATTGTCGCCTGCATCTGCCGAGGCATACACTTGTCCGCCGGTGGTTCCGAAATAAACGCCGCACGGCTCAAGCGAATCGACTGACATAGCGTCGCGCAGCACGTTCACGTAACAATTTCGTTGCGGCAGACCCCTCGTGAGTGCTTCCCACTCGTTGCCGCCTGTGCGGCTGCGATAAACGCGCAACCGCCCACTAAGCGGGTAATGCTCGGAATCGCTTTTGATCGGCACGACGTAAATGGTTTCCGGCTCGTGTGCATGAACATCGATCGGAAATCCGAAATCAGTCGGCAAATTTCCGCTGACTTCCTTCCATGAATCACCGGCATCGTCGCTGCGCATCACGTCCCAATGTTTTTGCATGAACAGCGTGCCCGGTCGCGACGGATGCAGCGCCATGCGATGTACGCAATGCCCAACTTCTGCTGTCGGATCGGGAATGTATTGCGAGTGCAATCCGTGATTGATTGGCTTCCAAGTTGCGCCGCGGTCGTCGGTGCGAAACGCGCCGGCAGCCGAGATCGCGATGGATATTCGGTTTGGATTGGTCGGATCGAGAAGAATGGTGTGCAAACACATGCCGCCGGCGCCTGGCTGCCATTTCGGTCCGGTGTCGCTCCCGCGGAGACCGGCCAATTCGTGCCATGATTTTCCGCCGTCCTTCGATTGGAATAACGCGGCATCTTCCACGCCTGCGTAAACATGATCCGGATCATCCAGCGAGGGTTCCAAATGCCAGACGCGCTTGAATTCCCACGGATGCTGTGTGCCATCGTACCACTGGTGCGTCGTGATTGGTTTTCCGGTTTCCGACGAAGTGTCGTACACGAATTTATTACTCTCGCCTTTCGCCGTGCCGTCCGAACTTTTCATTTCCTCGGCGCTGCTGCCAGGGGTCGTCCACCTTTTGCCGCCATCATCAGAGCGCTGAATGATTTGCCCAAACCAATCACTGGTCTGCGACGCATAAATCCGATCGGGATCTACCGGCGACCCTTTCATGTGATAAATCTCCCACCCCGCGAAGTGCGGCCCGCTCACCTTCCATCGTTTGCGCGCGCCATCCGAGGTCAGAATGAATGCGCCTTTCTTTGTGCCAACTAAAACTCTGATTCTGCTCACGATTTTCTCCTATTCTTATTTGCTCGCATCGTTGTTCTCTGCGACTCGTGCTTTGACCAGCTTCTTAACTAATCCTGCTGGCAACGGCTTCTTCGACGAAAACCGAATCGTGCCTTTACTCGTCTCGAAATCTTTTAAATCGTCCCGAAAGTTTTTCAATGTGGCCGAACTCCCCGGATAGAATGAGCAGTGGTCCGCCCATGCACCGAAGAAAAGCAACGAACGTCCATTCAGGCGAAACGCGGGAATTCCATAACTGATGCATTCCTCCGCCTTGGGCGCAACGGCATGGATTGTTTCCCGAAGTTGCTGAAGGGCGTCGCGATGATCCGCATCCACGCCCGCAAGGTACTCGTCAATTGTTTTGGGTTTTCGCCTGGCTGAGTCCATAAGGGCCGAACAGAATCATTTCTCTCGGTAAGCAGCCTCCAGTTTTTCGATGTCGATTTTCTGCATTTGAAGCATCGCTTTCATGACTCGTTCGGACTTCTTGGCATCTTTGTCGTGCAACATGTCGATCAACACGGTCGGGGTGACCTGCCACGACACGCCGAATTTGTCCGTGAGCCAACCGCACTGGGACTCTTCACCGCCATCAGCAGTGAGTTTCTCCCAAAAATAATTGACTTCCTTCTGCGTTTCGCAATTCACGACGAACGAGATCGATTCGTTGAATTTAAACTGCGGGCCGCCATTTAAAGCGACGAACTTCTGGCCTTCGATTTCGAATTCAATAGTCAGGACTGATCCCGCTGGTCGGCCACTCTGCGAAACTTTCGCTGTTTCTTCATCATAGCGAAGAATTCTTCCGATCTTGGAATTTTTGAAAATGGAGGTGTAAAACTTCACCGCCTCCTCGGCGTTGCCGTTGAACCACAAGAATGGAGTAATTTTTTGCATATTGTTTTATTGCTGTGTT
>DATBDI010000088.1:0-7088 GCA_036270025.1 Candidatus Udaeobacter sp.
GAATTGTAGTTCGGATCGTCGCTGGCCATGATTCGGCCAACGATATTGCCGTTCTTTCGAGCCAGGAATAACGCGGCGTCCCCGTGCCTGTAAAACGGATGATGTTTGCGATCAAGGAACGCTTTGCGTTCGATGATCAGCGGCGGGACCCATGCCAGATCGTTAGTATAGATTTGCCACTGGAATTTGATGAAGGCATCGCGCTCACGGCGCGAGGTGACTTCTGAAACTTCGATGTTCGACACGGGATGCAGAAACTACACATTCCACAATGTCATTCTGAGCGAAGCGAAGAATCTCATAGCATTTCTTCTGCATTCCATGGCGGGTCATAGATTTTTGGCTGCTGTTCCCAGTCGTCACTCAGATCGAGCCATCGTGGGTTGTTTTGCTCGATAAGCGCAGTTTTCCTGCCGCGACGCCAACCCTTCGGCTTCTTCTCACACGCGATCGCATCGGTGATGTTGCGGAAGTGCTCGACCCAAACAAGCCGATTTAAATGATAGCGTTTTGTGAAGCCATCCACCTCGCCGCACCGGTGCTGACCCAATCGGGGCGTGATATTGTTCGTGATTCCGATGTACAACGTGGTGCAATGCTTGTTGGTGAGAATGTACACCCAATAGTCGTGGTCGCGCATTGGGTGGAACTGATCAGAGACGTTTCGCTGCGCTCAACATGACAGTCCTCTTTATGAGAGAGTGTGCGCGGACTCGCGTTGTGTGAGCACGAGTTGCTCCAGCGATTCAGCCATTTTTTCCTGACGCACGAGCAGGTAAACAAACAGCAGGTTCAGCGGGATGAGTTCCAACCAGAAATAATAGACCGGCTGGCCCACGAAAAGCAGCGCAAACAACACCAACATCCGGCTGTTGGTCATCAGTAACCCCCACCACTTAAAAGTCTGGCTGGCAGAATCTCGATAACGCTGGGCCAGCCAAGGCGGGAGATGGCCGCTGAACAGGCGGAGTGCCATCTCTCGCAATTGTTTCAGATGAGGCGCGAGCAGTTCCTGTTGGCGAGTGAAATTCAAATACAAGGCCAGAAGAAACTTGTCCCACATGTTACCGCGCCAGCTCAATCTTCGAAATTCAGCGCGAAGTTGGGACGAGGAATCGACATCTGCGGGCGTTCCGTTGGCTACAAAGTAAAGATACGTGCTTCGGTAATAATCAGCCGCCGCGCCTTGCAAGGCATGGCTGATTCCAGCTGCCAGCGCTAGAAGCAAGATGGCAGGCGACATACCTTCAGCCAAACACCGGAGCGCCAGATGCAGGTAAATGCTTACGAACACCAAATGATCGGCAACGCTATCGATGATGCGGCCTTTGCGACTTTGTGTCTGAGTTAAGCGAGCGAGCTGGCCGTCCGCGTTATCGAGAGCGTTACAGCAAACATGCAGCGCCATGCCGATCATATTGACGCGCAGATCGCGATAGTAATAAAGGTGCCCCGCAATAACGCCGCAAATGCCGGCCAGCAGCGACACGGCTGCGGGCGTCATCTTGAGCTGAGCGAACCATTCGGCCAGCCGAAATCCTATCGGACGGTAAAAGTACAGATCGAGAACGCCTTCGACCTCACGCGCTTTGTAAGTGCTTTGGACGCGCGAATACAGTGCGTCGGTTTGTTGCGGCATCAGATCAGATCCAACTTCTTCGAGCTTAACCCGCAAGCGGATTAGAATGACGAAGCGCGAATGACGAATGACGAATTAATGTCGAAGCACGAATGACAAATAATCGCGCAGCAGTCGGGACTTCGTCATTCCAGCGGATGTTCGTCATTAGGATTTCTCAATTCCTTCGGCATTCGTCATTCGGAATTCGTCATTTAGCATAGGCGCTTTGCTTTTCCAGCAGGGCGGGCACAAGCGTGTCCGCCAGGATATTCAACGCTTCGTCCAAGTCCGCGCGCGTATGCATTGCGGTCACGCACGCACGGAAACAGATCCGGTTTTGCGGCACAGCGGGATAATCCACAGGCGCGACCCACAGACCGCGGCGTCGAAGTTCATGCCCAAGGCGATACATACGTTCGCGATCACCGATAACGATTGGCATGACGTAAGTGGTCGATTCTCCTGTGTCCAAGCCGAGACTTTGAAGTTGCGCGTGGAAGTACTCGGCGTTTTCCCAGAGTTGCGCGCGCAGTTCGGGCTGAGTCGTACCGAGCTCGAGCGCCTTGAGAATCGCCGCGATCACCACCGGCGGGAGCGCGCACGAGTAAACGTACGGATGCGCGTAGAAACGCAGATATTGCAGCGTCTCTTTCGAACCGGCGACGAATCCTCCCAAAGCTCCAAATGCTTTGGAGAATGTTCCGTAAAGCAGCGGGACACGATCTTCCACGCCAAACTTCTCGGCCGCCCCACGCCCATGCTCGCCGCACGCAAGCATCGAATGCGCTTCATCGATGAAAACGCTCGCGCCGTGAGATTCTGCGACGTCGAGTAACTCGGTCAGATTACCGAAATCACCGTCCATTGAGTAAATGCCTTCGATGATGACCAGCTGACGGCGCCCTACATGGCGGCTCAGCGCTGTGTCGAGCGAGACTGGATCGTTGTGCTCGAATTTCTCGGTCCGGCACCGGGACAGAACAGCGCCATCGCGAAGGCTAAGATGAGAGCGGTTGTCCAAAAGCGCTACGTCGGTCTTGCGAAGCAGCCCCGAGATCGTGCCGAGCGCGCCGCCGAACCCACTGTTGAAAAGCATCGCATCCTCGCGTCTGAGAAATTTCGCCACACGCCGTTCGAGTTCGCGGTGCAGATCGGTCATTCCTGAGAGCATCGGCGAACCGCACGCGCCCATTCCATGCGTTCTCAGCGCCTCATGGGCTGCCGCCAGCACCTCGGGATGATTGGCGAGGCCAAGGTAGTTGTAAGAGCATAGATTGATCACCGGCCTCGGTTTGCCGCCATAATTGATCACTGTGCGCGCATCTGCGGTCCCGAGGAGCTCGGGCTCATACAGCTGAACGGCCCACGCGCCGACGCGCATCCAATTCGTAAAGCTTGCTGGAGCTTGCAGCGGGTCGTTGCTTTCGCCCGCCAGAAAATTGCTCAGGCTGAGTTTTGCCGGGTCGTCGTTCATCATAACATACATTCTCTTACGTTCGCCGACCCCTCGACGAACGGTGTTTCCCAGCAAAAATGACAATTTTATGTTTCACTAAATTCCTTACGAAGTTGTCCGCTGCATCTGCACATCGCGGAGTTCCGTCTCGGGGCAGCCAATGTAGCGGGTCTCTTGTTCGACGACAAGACTTTACTGGAGCGCCAACCGCACGTTTTTCGGCGTCATCCTGAGCGTAGCGAAGGGCCTCTCACAAGTTGACGGAGCATACGAGTTTCAGTGAACACGCTATGGTCGATAGCGAGGTCCCCTCGCCGTCTGCGCGGCTCGAGATGACAGCGAGTCAAACAACGGATTGGACCGAAAGTGCTACTTCCGCGTGGTCCGAAAGACGTAATCCCACAGCGGCGAACTGATCCCGTAGCCGACGTGATCATCTTTGTAGTGGTGGCGAAGATGATACTGTTTCAGCCACAGCCATACGCCGCGTTTCATGGGGAAATGATGCGTCGCGTAGTGGAGCATGTCGTAACACACGTAGCCGAATACGAGTCCCGCAAAGACGGCCGGCGTCAGGCGCCAGAAAATCAGAAGGAATACGCCGTAAAAAAGAAACGCCAGTGGAACGCTGATGCTGGGCGGCATCACGAGCCTGCGTGCGTCGCTCGGATAATCGTGATGAACGCCGTGAATGACGTAGTGCAGGCGTTTCCCAATCCGCGTCTTCGGTTCGTAATGGAAGATGTACCGATGGATGAGGTACTCGAGCAGTGTCCACAGTAAAACACCTAACAGGAACAGCGCCACCACCGCGGGCACCGACAATTGGCGCTGCCAAACTGATACATAGAGCATGGCGCCGATTACTGGCAGGTAAAGCACCAAGGGTGTTATCGGGTGCACCCGCGAAAAAAATTCCATGAAATCGCTCTCGAACATGCGGACCGTTTCGTTCTTGTTCGAGACGTAAAGTCGCTCGGCCATGGCTAAAACCTAATGGGCCGGGCGCTAAGATCAAGATTGTCAGTCTCGCCGTTTGTCACGTCCGGAGTTGTTTGCGGCCGGGCATTTTGTTTCATCCGTTCCACCCGGGAATAGAGGCTGTATCGCCTGTCAAAAATAAACTGTAAAACCAGGCGGCTCCACGAGGAGTGATACTTCAGATTGCCGTAAAACTCGGGCGCCATTGCGCGCAGCTTCGGCAGTTTATTCCACGGGATTGACGGCAAATCATGGTGCTCATTGTGATAGCCCATGTTCAGCGCCACGCGGTTGATCGGCCCGTAATAACTGAACGTCTCCTGGTCGAAATCGTACGTGTAATGCTCCTGAATCCAGCGGGCGCCGACCGGGTGCAGGCCGATCGAAAACAAAAACGCGAATACCAGATAGAGAAATCCGGCCCAGCCGAAGAAGTAAACGATTCCAACATCGTAGACGAATGCGCACGCGAGATTGATCGAGAACCACCGGTCCCACATTTTGATCGCCGTTAACCGAGGCGGCCGCGTTACCTGAAAAAATGGAAAGAGCATTAACCACATTGCTTTGCGATACCACTTGTTGCCCACCAGGCGCGCTTCCCAATGATTTGCCAAGTCGGCGTCGTATTCGTAATCGCCTTGATGTGCATGATGTTTCAAGTGATAAACGCGAAAACCCATCGCACCCGGCGTAAGGTTCGGAAGATCGGCGATAACGGCCACCATTTTGTTCCAGCCTGGATTGCGAAAAATCAAATTGTGCGTGGCGTCGTGAATGATCACGTAATTGGCATGATTGGCGAACGCGCCGATGCAAAACGCCAGGAGCAGGCTGAGCCACCAGTAGCTGAATCCAAGGCTGCCCATTGCACAGGCGATCGCGGTTTGCAGCACCACGATCGAAACGGCAATCAGCGCAGTCCACGGATTGCGCACCATCAACTGGCGCACTTCCGGATGCGCTTTGATGAGCGCGCGTGCCCGTCCCGGATGCGGCTGATCAGATTCCGATTGGTAAAATGCCTTCTGCATGGCTCTTCAAATTATGCATCGCAGCAGCCACATGCTCAAACGCGCTTTTTGATCGTGCGCCAAGCTGTCGTTGCCGTTTTGACCGTGGGAGGTCTCCTGTTCCCAGTCGCTACCTCGATCGCCTCGGAACCGTTGGCCAAAGGAATCCAGGACAACTCCTTTTTCATTGAAGAAGCCTATAACCAGGAACCCGGTGTTGTTCAGCATATATTGAATGTCCCGATCAATTTCACCAACGGCGCGCGTGAGATTGCACCAACTTTCACGCAAGAATGGCCGGTCTTCAGTCAGACGCACCAGTTTTCTTACACGATCCCGTACGTCTTCACGGAAGACGACAACGGCATGGAAGATATGCGGCTCAATTACCGACTTCAGGCGCTAATGGAAAACGAGTGGACCCCGGCTTTCGCGCCACGTTTTTCTCTGGTGCTGCCGACCGGCGACGAACACAAGGGATTCGGCACCGGCGTCGTTGGCTATGAGTTCAATCTGCCTTTCAGCAAGATCGTGAGCGACCGTTGGACTCTGAATTTCAACGCCGGCATGTCGCTATTTCCTAATGCGCGGAACCACGACCTTACGAATTACAATCTCGGCGCCAGCGCTATCTTCGCCGTGAGCCGCGATCTAAATCTCATGTTAGAAACGGTGGCAGGATGGAACGAAGATATCGCCGAAGGCCTGCTCTCACCTGAGGCGACTACGAACCGGTCGACCATTGCGCTTGTTTCTCCTGGCGCGCGCTATGCGTTCAACTTACCGAACGACGCACAACTAGTTATTGGCGCCGCCCTGCCCATTGGCCTGACGTCTGATTCACCGGATTGGGGCATTTTCTTCTACTGTTCGTTCGAGCATTCGTTCATACGAACCGAACCCGGCCGAAGCAAATAGCAAGAACGCGTTCGGTTATCGTTCTCGGCGAATGTCTGAGCGCCACGTTGAGCAGTGTCCGAGCGAAGACGGATCGGTCTTGTTACATCGGCCAAATACCTCTAAACATCTGCCTCAATATGGCTCGCGTAACACGCTCTGCGCTCTTGACAACGTAATTCGATCGCAGCTTCGCCATGCTCTTTAATTCGCTGACGTTCGTCGTTTTCTTCGTAGTCGTTGTCACTCTTTACTGGAGCATTCGTTCGTGGCGGGCGCGGAAAAATTTGCTCGTCGTAGCCAGCTACATCTTTTATGGCGCCTGGAACCCGCCCTTCGCTGCGCTCCTGTTCGGGACTACCGCGATGGATTTTTGGCTTGGCCGTCGAATGGGCAATGCCAGAGATCAACATGCAAGACGTCGCTGGCTGGTCGCGAGCGTTTGCATGAATCTGAGCATGCTCGGGTTTTTCAAATACGGAAACTTTCTGCTCCAAAATTTTCAGTGGCTGCTCGCGCGAATCGGGATCGTCTATCAACCGCCGCATCTGGACATTCTGCTTCCGGTCGGAATTTCCTTTTACACTTTCCATTCACTTTCGTACACCCTCGACATTTATCGGGGCGTGCTACGACCGACGAAGTCTTTGCGTGACTTCATACTTGCCGTTTCCTTTTTCCCGCAGTTGGTGGCCGGTCCAATTGTGCGCGCCGGTGACTTTCTTCCGCAGCTTCTGCATCCTCCCCGGTTGAAAAACGGCCAATTTCTCTGGGGGCTGGCGTTGATGACCCTGGGACTGTTTCAGAAAATTGTTCTCGCCGATACCCTGCTCTCCGGCTGCGCCGATCGCGTGTTCGGTTATCCCGGACCGCTGGTTGCGCTGGACTCGTGGGCCGGCGTGCTCGCATTTGCCGGGCAAATCTTTTTTGATTTCGCCGGCTATTCCCTCTGTGCGATCGGCGCCGCGTTAACCCTGGGCTTCCATCTCAAGGACAACTTTCGTTTCCCTTATGCCGCGATCGGCTTCTCGGATTTTTGGCGGCGGTGGCACATTTCGCTTTCCACTTTTCTTCGCGATTACCTTTACATTCCGCTCGGTGGCAATCAGGTCAGACCGTT
>DATBDI010000089.1:0-2145 GCA_036270025.1 Candidatus Udaeobacter sp.
GCGAAGGAAAAGACTCCACTCGGGAGCATCGACATCAACACTGCGACAGAAAAAGAGCTAACGACCGTGCCCGGGATTGGACACGTGATGGCGGCGCGCATTATCGCAGCGCGACCATTTGGCAGTGCTGACGATTTGAAAAAAGTTAGCGGGATCGGGGATAAAAAATACGCGCAGATTCGGCCGTATTTTCAGTGATGTGATTCGCTCACGAGTAAGAGCAAGAGCAAGAGTAAGAGGGAGCGCGCCCGAGAGGATTCGAACCACTAACCTTCTGATCCGTAGTCAGATGCTCTATCCAGTTGAGCTACGGGCGCCCCGAGAGAGGCAGCTAATTTGCGGAGGGACAACAACGCCGTCAAATAAAGCTCGACAAAACTCTCCGGAACTGTTCAGCATCGTCGCGAGCGAAGAGGAGCAGCTATGGAACTGATCACGAGCAGCGTTCTGGCTCGAAATCCGCATCAATCAGATCGGAGTTTCCTCGTGCACATCACCAAATCTCATCTCACGTCTGTTCACTCGCGAAACAGCGTTAACCGGAGAATAACATGAGCAAGCAGGACTTTGACCCTAATCAATCTGACCACACCGTATCCCGCCGACAGTTCCTCGGCACGACCGCTCTCGGTAGCGCAGCGCTGTTGAGCGGAGGGCTTACTTCACTTCTTTCACGATCTGCTTCGGCAGCCGCAGAAAGCTTTCAAATTGCTGAGGCGAGCATTCCCGAGCTCCAGGCCGCAATGGCTTCCGGTGCGGTGACCAGCAGAGCGTTGGTGGAATATTATCTGCAACGTATCGAGGGTTTGAATCCGATACTTCACTCGGTGATCGAGCCAAATTCCAATGCCATATGCATCGCCAATCAGCTCGATCATGAACGCCTCAACGGACATATTCGGGGCTCGCTGCATGGGATTCCCGTTTTGGTCAAAGACAACATCGCGACCGGCCCTGAGGTTTGCGAAGGCAACACAACCATCATGGAAACGACCGCCGGCTCTCTGGCATTGGTGGGTAGCCGTGTGCCCGGCGACGCAACAATCATTTCGCACCTGCGCGCCGCAGGCGCCGTGATTCTTGGCAAAACGAATCTGGGCGAATGGGCAAACTTTCGCGGATTCGATAATGTTTATCCCCTGGCCGTCGGCTGGAGCGCACGCGGCGGAAGCACGAATAACGCGTATGACCTTAGCTACACATCGTGGGGTTCCAGCGCCGGTTCGGGCAACGGTGTTGCTGCGAACTTTTGCTCCGTGGCTGTTGGCACCGAGACAGACGGGTCGATTACGGGGCCGTCCGCGGTTGAGAACATCGTTGGGTTGAAACCCACTGTCGGTCTTGTTTCGTCATACGGTATTATTCCAATTTCCCATCAGCAGGACACCGCCGGGCCGATGGCGCGCAGCGTGACCGATGCTGCAATTCTTTTGGGCGCACTGCAATCACCATGGGGTGAGGTGCTAGGGATTCACGTGCCCGCCGATTACACGCAGTTTCTCCGACGCGGCTCGCTGCAGGGCGCCCGAATCGGCCGCGACGTCCGCTACTTTGATTACAGCTATTATGGCAGCGGCATTCCGGGCGATGAACAAACAGTCGGATTTGCGGAGCACGCGTTAGATGTGATGCAAAGCCTCGGCGCGACGGTCGTCGATTGTGATACCGGTGACGTATTTGCTTACACCGACGATGAGTTCACTGCGCTGCTGTATGAATTCAAGGCGCAAATCGCTGACTACCTCGCAACGCTTACCAATACAGACATGCATACTTTGGCCGATTTGATTGCGTTCAACAATGCCCATTGCACTCAGGAATTGGTTTACTACGGCCAGGAGATCTTTGAATTGGCCGAACAGACCAGCGGTTATCCAACCAATCCGATGTACGTGGCAGCGCGAACACATGCACGCAGGGCTGCGCGCGCCGGAATTGATAATGCCATCCGCTCGCTAAATCTCGATGTGATCGTCGCGCCGCACCTGACGAATTCCACGGGACCTGCCGTTGCCGGTTATCCAAACCTATCGCTTCCGGTCGGGATTCGCGAGAGCGGCAGGCCGGCGGGAATGCTGATGTACAGCACCTTCCTGCGCGAACCGCGCTTGATTGGTTTGGGTTATGATTTGGAGCAGGAGATAA
>DATBDI010000090.1:0-3061 GCA_036270025.1 Candidatus Udaeobacter sp.
TTCATCCTGGACGCCCTCGGCGAAGAAAGCGTTCGCTTTTTCTGCGCTCAGGTTTTCGAACGGCAGAACGGCGATGCTTTTTTCCACGGCAGTGGCGAGCGAACGAGCTGGTGCTTTGCGCAAAAAAGCGAAAACCGCAGCGGCGAGCGCGGCCACCAGCAGCAGCCCAATCGCCACTGCAGCCCAACGCACAAGGGCGCGACGTCTCTTAACCGCCTGCACCTTCTTGGGCAGCTGCGCATTGCCGATTTCACTGTCGTAAAAGTTGGCAAGGCCGATGCGCGCTCCGTGCTTCACTTCGCATTCGCCCAAGTCATACAGATAAGCCCGCCAGCGCGGATACTGTTCGAGGTCTTCCGCCACATGCCGGGAGAGCAGAATGTGACCGGCGTCGGCACAATCCATCACCCGTTGCGCGACGTTGATGCCCGCGCCGGCAAGATTGACTTGTTCGTTCAGGTCACGGATTTCATTGACCGGGCCGCTGTGAATGCCCATCCGGACATGAAGCTCGGGATGATTCTTTAACGCTTTTGCGATTTCTAAAGCGCACAAGACCGGCGCTTCGAGGCTGGTGCGAAAAACCAGCGCGCCGCCGTCGCCAGTGGGTAGCCGCAGCAGTTTGCCTTGCGCTTCCGCGGTGCGGAATTGCTCCGTTCCGCGCACGATCTCTTTTAACTTTTGAATCTGATCCCTCTGCTCGTTGATGAGCAGTTTCGAGTAACCGACGATGTCGATGAACAGGACGTGCCCGATCTCGAACTTTACATCTGGGGCAGACTCGGACGCCATGGGCATGCGTTTGTACCCGCAAAACAGAGACTTAACGAGTCGAATGAGTCGACTACGTTCGGGACCGAAACCTTATTCACGTTGCGCCGCTTCAGCTCGGAGAAAAATTGCGCTTGCTCATTTCGAATCGGGCGCGGTCTCGGTCAGCAGTTTTAGAAAACGAGGATCCTTCCGGAGCGGATCCCATAACGGATTGAAACGAAGATCAGCCGTTGTGATTCCCGCCGGCACTTCAAGCAGATGCGGAAGAGCAGCGATGGCCGCGTCGTGATCGCCGAACCGCGCCTGAATTTGGGCAAGCGCGACTTCGGCAGCTGGCTGATTAACCGCATCACCCGCATAATCCGCGACACCTTGTCTGGCTTGGGCGAGCGCTTTCTCCTGGTCGCCGAGACCGGCGTAAGTGAGAGCGAGGAACTGGGGAAGCCCGAGAGCGTCCGGTGCAACGACTGAATCGGCTGAGGGTTTCAATGCCTCGAGGGCGCGAACAAAGGCAGTGTGCGCCTCGTCAGGCCGGCCAGCCCATTCGTGAGCGTAACCGAGTTGCATCAGAAACCCCTTAGTTGACGTGCTCACCGGTGCATCAGCTTTTAGCGAGGCCAATTTGTGTTCGATGATTGCGATCGCGTCGTCAAAATTCCGTTCGAAAGCGGCCTGACTCGCCCGAATTACAACCACGAAGTCGTCGGTGGAGTCAGGCGGGATGCGCGAAAGCGTCGCGGCGGCTTCCTGTAAACGTCCCTGCGTTTGAAAGAGACTTGCTTTGTTGGAAAGCGCGTTCGCGTCGCCAGGTGAAATCTCCAGCGCCCGATCGAGCGCGGCATGGGCTTCGTTAAATCGCCGGAGCAGGTTAAGAAATTCCCCACCTTCGGAGATAAACACCTGCAGGTTTTGCGGATCAAGTTCAACTGCTTTTCTGTAGTGCGCTTCAGCATCGGGCCATTGTCCGAGCCGCCGTTCGACATATGCCATGTACTCGTGAACAAGAGCGCTGTTTGGCAGACGTTTACCGGCTTCGCTGTAGGCTTGGAGCGCGCCGGGAAAATCGCGCCGCACCCGATACCGATATGCGCCTTGGGCGACCCATGCTTCGGCTAGCTCTGGTTGAAGCGCTATAGCTTTGTCGGCTGCCTCTTTGACCGCCGCAGCCGAGTTGGTGTCTTTATCTACGCCGTTGAAAAACAGAAAACTTCGGATGACGCCGAGTCGCGCCCATGCCAGAGCAAACTTCGGATCGAGCTGGACCGCGTGCACATATTCGGCGGCAGCTTCCTGATAAGCATCGTAACCGTAGCGGCGATGCTCGATCGACAGGCCGCGCAGGTAAGCATCGTAGGCAGCAAGATTTTCAGTCGGTTTGTCTGCGACCGCCTTTTGTTCCGCACCGGTAAGCTTCGCGTTGAGCTGATCCGCGATGGCGCTGGCGACTTCACCCTCGACTCCAAAGACGTCATCGAGTTTGCGGTTGTAGCTTTCCGCCCAAACATGTTCATCTGTAGCCGCGCGGATTAACTGCACGTTGATGTGCACAGCGTTCGCAATCTTTTGCACGCTGCCTTCCAGCAGATGGGCAACGCCGAGTTGCTTTCCTACTTCGCGCAAATTGTCCGGAGCGCTTTTGTACTTTTGCGTGGAGCTGCGCGAAATCACTTTCAAGGCAGCGATCTTGGCCAGTCTGGTAAGAATTTCGTCCTGGATGCCCTCCGCAAAGTACGCGTTGGATTTGTCGTCGCTCAGATTATCAAACGGCAGAACGGCAATGCTTTTGCTCGGAATATCAACAGCCGCATTTGACGCCGTCGATGGCAAAGCGGCGGCAGCGCTCGGTGACTTTGAGCGCAGAAGTTGAAAGGCAAGAAGACCGGCCGCAGCCACGCCGAGCACGATCGTTAGTGCAACAATTTTCCGACCGGTGTGGTGAGTGATCGATTTGTCAGGCCCAATCTCCGATTCCCTTTTGATCCCTTCCGGCGTGATCTCGAACGCCCACGACAAGATCAGCGCAACGGGAAAACCGAGAATCAGCAATAAGACCACAAGACGAACAGCCCAACTGGGAATCTCAAAGAACGGGAAGACCTGCGTCGCGATTTGGATGAGCAGCCAGGACACGACGGCGTACGCGACGGCAACCTTGTAGACGTTACGTCGTTTTAGCTCGGCAAAGAAGGAGGAGGCTTTATCGCTCATGACGATCCAGGTAAACCAAGTTTGGCGAGCAAGTTTTTGTAGCGAGGATCGTCGTGCAAGCTGCGCAATAATGGATCTA
>DATBDI010000091.1:0-6070 GCA_036270025.1 Candidatus Udaeobacter sp.
CCTCCGAACTCGGCGAAATGGGGTGACGCTCTTGCGATGGGGTACGCCCTAATTCCGGGAGTCCTGATCCGGGGACAAGCCAAGCTGGGGCTCGACGCAGTCGATCTGGCGATCCTGCTAAACGTCGTTCTGCACTGGTGGTCTGCAGAGGACTGGCCTTACCCACAGCCTCGTGTATTGGCCAAGAGGATCGGGGTCTCGACGCGGACCATCGAACGGCGGCTCGAAAGCCTCCAGCAACGCGGCTTTCTGGTCCGACACGCTGCAGAAAAGTCGTCTGACGGGATTGCACGCCGGAGGATTGAACTCACCGGCCTTGTTCGGAGGCTTGAGGCATTCGCGCGCGCAGGGCTGGCGATGCGGCAAGAGTTTGCCCTCCTTGGCCCCAAACGGCGGGGGAGGGCGGATGTCTGACGTTCTTCACCTCTTGCAATCCAGCCCGACCATCACTGTCGCAGCAATCTGTTTGGTCCTCCTACTCGCTGCTCGCCTTCGATCCCTTCGGTATCGCGGGCCGCATCGCCACTTTGAGGTGCAGTTCGGCGGCTCGGATGATACTCGTGACACGGAGGTGTAGCCGCCGGTGTGAATCCGCGGTTTTTTGGCGGCACAAGTTTAGCAGCGTGCTGCCAAGCATGGGTCATGAACAAGGGGCCTTGTTCATGAGTATGCGGTGATTTTCAGAACGGCAGGTCGTCGTCATCGATTTCGAAGCGACCGATGACAGGCGACTGACGCTGCTGGCGCGTCAGATCCTGCAGATGGGTTTGATAGATGGACCAGATCGTTTCCCGTAAGTCATCGACGAGTTCGAAGACTGCGATGGCCTCTTCGGGCGTCCAATAGGTAGGGAGCGCGATCGGGACGGCGTGGGGCAGTCCCGCGGAATGCGATGCTCTGACGTGAAGGGGAGTTCGATCTGGGATGCAAGGGTCATGGCGTTGGGGCCGCTTGGGTGTCTTGCGTTTAGCCATTATTTTCCTCCCCGGCGTTGCTTGGCGCGGTGTTCGGCTCGTTCGCGGGCTTCCTTGACGCGGTAGGATTCGCCATCGATAGCGACGATTTCCGCGTTGTGCATGAGGCGATCGACCATGGAGACGACGCAGGCGGCATTGGGGAACACGTCGCGCCATTCGGCGAAGGGCCGGTTGGTGGTCACGACGGTGCTCTTTTGCTCGTAGCGTCGTGAGATCAGCTCGAACAGGAGATCGGCATGGCGGTTGGAATAGGAGAGGTATCCGACTTCGTCGATCAGAAGGAGTGCCGGCGCGGCGTAGTGCCGTAACCTACTGCGGAGGGCGGAATCGCTGTCGAGGGCGGCGAGGTCGCCGAGCAACTGGCCGGCGTTGGTGAACAAAACAGTGTGGCCGTGAATGAGCGCCTGATGGGCGAGATTGCGCGCCAACGTCGTCTTGCCGACGCCATTCGGGCCGACGAGTACGGCATTGGCGGCATCCTTGAGGAAGTCGAGCGACATCAACGCCTCAAAGGTGGCGCGATCACAGCGTTTTGGCCATGTCCAATCGAAGTCACAAACGGCTTTGAACTGGCCGATATGGGCGTTCTGGAGACGGCGCTCCAGGCTTCGGCGCGCACGTTCTTGCTCTTCCCAGTCGAGCATCTGTTCGACCCAGCCACCCGTTTTGGCAAGAGCTGGCTCAGCGATTGCTTCCGACCAATGAGCCAACAGGCCATGCAGGCGCAGAGCTTTGGCACGCGCGTGCAGTCCCTCAAGATTCTTCATGGCCGTGATCCTTCAGGTGGTCATAGGTCTCGAGGGAATGCGGCCGCACGGCCACGTCGCGCGCCTGCACATGGGCCGGCAACGTCATGGCGACCGGCGGGACCTGTTGGCGGTCTTCGCGGCGGCGCTCCAGCGCGAGGCGCACGGCATTTGGATGTGGCACATCGCGATCGAGCGCCGCCATGATGGCAGACTGCAGCTCGGCTCCCCCGTAGCGTCGCAACAGACGCATCAGGGCGGCCGTGATGGTGCCGAGATTGGCACCCCGTTCGGCGGCGCGAACCAGCAAAGTCTGGCTGGCGGGAGCCGCGTGGGCGAGATGATCGGTGGCGCGGTGGTGGTGCGCCTCGCGTTTTTGCTCGACCAGGGCCTGAACATGGGCGGGATCCTCGATCCGATCGCCCTTGTCGTAGCTGCGCGGATGGCTGGCCAGGATCTGCTGTCCATCGACGATACGCACCCGGTCGGGATCAGCAAGCACGGTCAGCGATCGCCGCACATGGCTGTGTGGCACCGAGTAATCGTTCTTATCGAAGCGGACGTAGGGTGTCTTGCCAACTGCGACCGCCACCTGCTCAACGACCGGATATGGATTGTCCGGCAACTTCAGAAGGTGAGGTGTCTCCGCGGCGAAGGCTTGGCGGACCGTGATGGCGTCCTGATCCGGGCAACGCCGATCCGCCGCCGCGCCGCAGCACCAATGGTCGGCCTGTGCATTGAGGTCATCGACATCGGTAAACTGGCGGCCGGCAAAGAAGCCATCCCGTACGTAGCGCACGGCGCGTTCGACCCGGCCTTTTTCGTTACCACGGGCGACGGCGACGGGTCGCGGCTCGTAACGGTAATGCCCAGCGAAGTCGAGCAAGGTGGGATTGAAGCGGATGGCGTCGCCGCGGCGCTCCAGCACGGCACTTCGCAAGTTGTCGTACAAAATGACTCTCGGCACCGCGTTCCAGACCGCGAAGGCGCCGACATGGCCGCGCAGGAAGTTTTCCATGCGGGCGTCGAGAAAGAAGCGCAGGAAGATCTGGCGCGAGAAGCTCAGGACCGCGACAAAAGCCATCAGCGGCCGGCGGGCCCGGCCGATCACCACATGGCCAAAATGTCCCCAATCGACCTGAGCTTGTTCGCCAGGCAGGGTGCGCAGACGCAAATAAGCTTCCGCCGACGGCCGTGGTCGGTGACAAGCAATGATATGGCGGAACTGGCTTTGACCGCCGCGATAGCCGCGCTCCTGCACCATTGCGTGCAGGCGGCTCGCCCTCAGCGTCGGGAACTTCGCGAGGGTCTCGTGGATGAATGGCAGATACGGGTCGATTTTCGAGGGGCGGCGTAGCCTCTCGATACGCGGCAGACCGGCCTGGGCCAACACCCGGGCGACAGTGTCACGGTGCACGCGCAGCTGCCTGGCAATCGTTCCGACCCGCCAGCGTTCGGCATGGTAATAGCGCAGGATCTGCGCCTCGATGTCAGGGGGAATGGTCACGGCGATGTCCTCCTCGATCGTTCCACGGACCTCGGCAGCGCTGCAGAAAGTCGCGGCGAACAAGCTGTGGACAGCGACGGCCGCAGCGATGACAGCGCCATCGCGGCCGGCGCGCACTGTCCTTCGACAATTGTTCCGTCACGGCCACTGCCCGGTCCTCGGTCAGCAGACCATCCGATTGATCCGGCGGTGAACCCTGATGCGTCACGTTATTTTTGCGCACCCGGTGACGGCGCGATCGCGCCGCATGATTGACGCGGCCGCGACGGCTCGTCTGGTAACGGCGACCAGCGTCGCGCTGTGAGCGACGTCGCGCTTTCCGAGCACAATCCTCGACGCAGTAAATGTGGCCGCGATCGCAATGGCTGCAGATCAGCACTTGGACGCGGCAGCCCTGGCACAAGAACAACCGCGCAGGCGTTCCACCGGCTTGTTCGTGGCAATCGCCGCCCGCATGCGCGGCCGCAGGCTGGTGCCGTGGACGCAATCCCTCCCGGGTGCGATGGTGCCCCTGCATTCGTGCTCCGGCACGGTGTAGGGCACGGCGCCGATGCAAACTGCCACGTTGGGATCGGTGCCGTGCCTGCCTTCAATATCGAAAGGTTCTTATCGTGACAGCTGATCACCTGTCAGACGCGGCGCGTGCGAGAACAGGTCAAAAAAAGCCGCTCCCTTTACGGCGCGGCGATCGGCATCGGGGCGTCAATCAAGATGAGATGTAAAGACTGGTACTCTGCTCTGCGGACAGCGTCCGGTCAGAGTGCGCATCGCGGCCACACGAATGATAGCTCGGTACGCGCATTCGCCGTGTCGAGTAGGTGCAGAGGATTACTCCCCTGCACCTCTCACAGAACCGGACATGCGGGCCTCGCATCCGGCTCTTTGGATCGGTCTGTCAGAGTGGCAACAGCAATTGCCCTGACGCCTGTACGTTGGTGTTGAGTTCGTCCCATCGGGTGGCGAGCGATACCAGCTTCCCGGAGAACCAGGCCGGCGGGTAGGCGCGCGTCAATCCCGGGTGGTTCGCGCAAAACCATCTGCCTCGACCGGAGAACGCAGCTCCTGCGGCCGCCTTGATGCTGACGCCGCGGGAGCGCAAGTGCCGGAATAGGAAACGCGGTCGTTTTCTCTGGCGGATGATGATCGCCCGGAGGCGACGGCGAATGTGGGCATCAGCTGCCCGCAACGCCTTGGTGGCTTCTTCCGTGCATAGCCGAAAGTATGCCACCCATCCGTTCAGATATCGGCTGAGTTCCTTAATGCAGGTGGTGAGCGATTGTCCCCAATTCGGGGGCGTCATCTCCCGCACCGTGGTTCTCAACCGCCGCTCCGCTTTCGCCGACAGCAGGACGGCTGTTTGCCAGCCCTCCGCGGTCTGCCGACATTGAAAGCGGAACCCGAGAAAGTGCACCTGGTGAGGTTGGCGTATCCCGCTTTTCTCCTCGTTCACCTTGAGCCGCATACGCCGCTCAAGGAAATGACGAATCGAAGCCATGACACGCTCTCCGGCCCGCGCGCTGCGCACGAAGATGTTGCTATCGTCGGCGTAACGAACGAACCGATGACCCCGCCGCTCCAGTTCCCAGTCCAGCTCATCGAGCACGATGTTGGACAGCAACGGCGACAGCGGGCCTCCTTGCGGTGTTCCCTCGGTGACGGCGATCTTCGTTCCGTCGGGCATCACCACGCCCGCCGTCAGCATCCGTCGCACCAGGGCCAGCAGCCGCCGATCGGAGACGCGTTGGGCAATCCGGTCGAGCAGGCGTTGATGATGGACTCGGTCGAAAAATTTCGACAGATCAAAATCCACCACCATCTGATATCCGGCCTCAAGATGCTCCTTTGCCTGGGCGATCGCGGTGTGGGCGCCGCGGTGCGGGCGGAAGCCATGACTGCTAGGATGAAACGTCGGTTCGAGAATGTGTCGCGCATGCGAGATACGCCTGCAACATAGGCACTTCTTAAACCATCTTGCAGGCATCTTGCGTGGGATAGGGGCGGCCCAGCCCGCCTCGAAGAGGACCGCGGTATGTTTCACGGCACGTGTTTCACAGCGAACAAACCGAGACGGCAGCATCATCTCGGATTTGTTGTGGTCACAGCGCGGCATGACTGGAGACCGCGGGCGAGGGCCTCGCCAAATTCCTGCCGTGGCCAGTCGGGCGAAGTCGAGCAGTGGGGCAGGGCAACCCAGGCTTGACCCCGTCGGCGGCCACCTGGGTCTCCGCGAATTCCCAGACAACCCGGACCGCGATAGGCTCCCCCGATCAGCACGGGAGATTGCTGTTGCACCCGCCTTCGCCGGCACCGAGGACGGCCAGGTCTGGCGCGGCCTTACCTCCACCACGAGTGGATCGAGCCGCCGGAGCTTGCCGGTAACGCTCTGGCCGGGCCGCGTGAGCATGGCCCCGAACAGGCGGGGGGCGAGCCCGAATAAAGGAGGGGGGCATCAGCGGCCGGGGGCCTCTCGATCATCGCGGACGCCTCCGGCCGTAACGAGCATCGCCACAGGTCCGGCGTTCTGTGACCTGCCTCACGCGGCCGCGAGCGAAAGGCGAGTAGGGTTACTCTGTCCTCCCCACCTTGTCCCGGCCGGCAGCTGCAGGCGCCGCCGGGGCACCTTTCAGACCAAACAAGCGCGGCCGCAGCGGTCGATCGGCCCCGCATCCCGGTGTCGTCGCCACCAGTTCCTGGCCGCGACCGCCCCACGCTTGCACGTCCTCGGAGGAAGGCGCCAAGCAAGCCTTTTCGATCAGGAGCGGATGCTACGAGCCGCCAAGAGAGGTCGACCGAAGACGACGGCTGCCCATGGGGCCTCGCGCGGGCATCTTTTTTTATTG
>DATBDI010000092.1:0-2638 GCA_036270025.1 Candidatus Udaeobacter sp.
GGTCTGAACAAGATCGAGATCACTTCGAGCCAGCCAACGGCGAAAAAGATGACGACCATCAGGATCTTCACGACACCGGTCGTCTCACCTTTTGGGCCAAACAAATGTTTCAAGAATCCTCCGACGCCGTTGGCCTGAATCGCCCAGACAAACCACATCACGAAGAATATGGCCGCCATCGCGGTGGTCATGTTGAGATCCGCGTTGCCACCGCGTAGCAACGGCCGATCGACATGGAAATTTCCCGAACCGTCGTAGTGACCCCAGCCGATTGTTCCGATTCCCGGAATCAGTCCGAACCAGTTCACGAACAGAATAAAGATGAAAATCGTCGCAAAAAACCAAAATCCTTTGGCCACCAAATCACGGCCGATGATGTTTTCCAAAAAACTGTGCAAACCCTCAACTAACCACTCCCAAAAATTTTGAATGCCGCTGGGGATGCGCTCAACCCGCCGGGTTGCAATTTGTGAAAAAATGATAATCCCGGCGGCGACGATCCAGGTCACTAGCATCGAGTTTGTGATCCCGAAACCGCCGAACTGAACAAGCATCTGCGGTTTTAACGAGACGCCTTCGTGCTCAATCGTGCCCACTTCAGCTGCAAAGCTCGACGTGGCAAGAATTGCGTTGGAGGCCAACGCCAGGATCGACATCAGTAAACAACGGTTGCGCATTTTGTAAGCACAGTTGTAGCCGGCATCGGTGATGCCAGCCTGTCGAGGTCATCCGCACTAGTCCCGCAATCGCGAGATTATGCCGGATAAGCTGCCACGACTACAACTTTGAACGCGCATATAAAAGCGCGTTTTGCGCCGGATGACAAACAAAATTCTTCCGCTATTTCGCCGGAAGGCCTTCGGCAAACTGCGGAGCGATTCGAACTACTCGCTTCGATTTTACCGGCTCGGACGCGCCATTCATTTTGATTGCTTCTTCGTAGAACGACTCCAACTGATCGATCTGAGCGTTCTGTTCGAATCGCTCAAGCACCGTCGCGTGCGCGCGTTCGCCCATTTGCTGCAACAAAACGGGCGAACTCGTAATGAGCTGCATCGCATTCGCCAGTCCAACGTGATCCTCTTCGGGAACGAGGAATCCGGTGCGACCGTGATCAACCGCTTCCGGAATTCCGCCATGCCGCGTTGCAATCACCGGTAGACCGGTCGCCATCGCTTCCAACACCGAGTTCGGCACACCTTCCTGGTCTTGATTGGGAGATATCTCGCTCGGGTGCAAAAACAGATGCGAACTTGCATAGAGCTGTTGCAGCTTCGGCTGCGAAAGAAATCCAAGAAAGTGCACGTCTCTTAAAATGCCGAGGCCGCCTGCGAGCATCTCCAGCTCCGCTTGCAAAGGACCTTTGCCAGCGATGTAAAGCTCCGCGTTCGGATTGTCTTTCTTGAAAATTGCAAACGCGCGAAGGCTTGTTGCCACCCCTTTCTTCGGAATGAGCCGACATGCCTGTACGATCCGCCATTTGCCGTCGCGAGGCGCTCCCCTGTCCGCGAAGGGAAATTCATTGAGGGGTATGCCCGTCCGGTTGATGCGGAGTTTCTCCGCCGGACAACCTAAATGAATCAACCGGTCGGCAAGCGACTGCGAACGCGCAAAAACGAGTGGCACTGCGTTGAAAAGGCGGCGCAGTTTCCCCGGGTAATCCTTGATCTCAGGTTTCTGGGCGACATCGGCGCCATGGAAAGATACGACGCACGGCTTGTCCCATTGCTCAATGAACGGGAGAAGGTGCACGCCGGTGTGGCCGAAATAAATGTGCATAAGATCGGCGCCGTGCCGCTCCAACAGTGAATCGAGCGTCTGATACTCGCCGCGGTAAACGATCGGCGGCCGTCGCTCGACGAATTTAAGCCAGCCGTGAACCAGCAGGTTGGTGCGCCGTTTTGGAATGACTTCAATGTCATCAAACGGAAAGCGCTCTGCATTTTGGACTTCTTTCGTGACGACAAAGGTCTTGACGCCGCGCAGCGCCTTGACCTGCCGGTAAATGTGCCACATCTCCGACTTCAGAAAGCTGGAGCAATAGCTCGCTACAACCCGCCTGCCCATAGCAATGCGGGGAGTTTCGCCAGACTTCGGGGAGTTGTCCACGTCAAATTCAAGAAGGAATGACATGCGTGTCGTTCACCATTGTCGCCGCCAAGATCTCTTTCAATTCACTGATTCCCTCTCCCTTCGCAGCTGAGACGGGAACAGTAGTAAGCTTCGGAAACTTTTCCTGGAAGGATTTGAGATTCTTCTCCGCGTCGGGCAAATCCATTTTATTGGCAACCACCAGCCATGGTCGGGAAGAAAGCGCCCGATCGTACAGATCGATTTCGCGGCGCAGGCTCTGTAGGTCTTCGATAGGACTGCGTCCTTCGCTACCGGCCATATCAATCACGAAAAGCAAAATTCGGCAGCGCGTGATGTGGCGCAAAAATTCGTGACCCAATCCCACGCCGCGATGCGCTCCTTCGATCAAACCGGGAATATCAGCAATCGTTGCCCGGCGGTAACCTGAAAATTCAATTACGCCGACCACCGGATGCAGCGTTGTGAAGGGATATGCTGCAACCTTAGGTCGAGCCGCCGAGATTTTCCGCAGCAGCGTCGATTTGCCGGCATTCGGATAACCGAC
>DATBDI010000093.1:0-1973 GCA_036270025.1 Candidatus Udaeobacter sp.
TTCGCGCCCGCCGCTCCACCTGCCGAGGTAAAAGAAATCATGTCCAAACCGTTGACGGACATTCCCGGCAAAGAAGGTCTCGTACTTGCGGTCACCTACCCGCCTGGCGGCGCCGACGAAATCCATCGACACGATGCGCACGCCTTCGTCTACGTGATCGAGGGCTCGATCGTGATGCAGTTGCGGGGCGCGGAGCCCGTCACGGTCAAAGCCGGCGAAGGATTCTATGAAGGCCCAAATGACGTTCACATCGTCGGCCGCAGCGCGAGCGACACGAAACCGGCGAAGTTCGTCGTGTTTCTGGTGAAAAACCAGGGTGTTCCGGCAGTGCTTCCGGCCAAGTAACGCAGGTAGCCTTTTTGAACGCCCGCTATGGGCGACACAGGAGATTCAAACATGAAAATCGTTGTCATCGGTGGAAGCGGACTCATCGGGAAAAAGGTCGTGACGAACCTTCGTCAGCGCGGCCATGAGTTGGTGGCGGCATCACCCTCATCGGGTGTCAACACCGTCACTGGCGAGGGACTGGCGCAAGCGCTGGCCGGCGCTCAGGTTGTTGTCGATGTCGCGAATGCACCCTCTTGGGAGGACAAGGCAGTCCTAGAGTTTTTCGAAACATCGGGTCGAAACCTCCTCGCGGCGGAAGCCGTCGCGGGCGTCGGCCATCATGTGGCGTTGTCGGTTGTCGGCACCGACCGCCTGCTCGCGAGCGGTTACTTCCGCGCAAAGATGGCCCAGGAAAAATTAATCAAGGCTTCCTCGATTCCTTACACGATCGTGCGTGCTACGCAGTTCTTCGAGTTTGTGCGCGGCATCGCCCAATCGGCGACTGAAGGGCAGACGGTTCGGCTTCCACCAGCTCTGATGCAGCCCATTGCGGCCGATGACGTTGGCGCCGTCGTGGCCGATGTGGCCCTCGCGGAGCCGTTAAACGGCACGTTCGAGCTGGCCGGTCCCGAAGGGATTCGGCAAGACGACCTCGTGCGGCAATTCCTGAAGGCAACCGGGGACGCACGGACGGTAGTCACCGATCCCAAGGCGCTCTACTCCGGCATCACGGTGAACGATCAAAGCCTCATTCCCGGCGATAACCCGCGCATCGGCCCGACACGCTTCGAGGACTGGCTCAGCCGCAACGCCTAACCATCGCTGGACCCAACCCAGCTACTTGTGGTAAGCCTGTGGCAAAATCGAGAGTTTTGCTTCAAGTGGCTGGGCGGCTTATCTCTGTCTCGTTAGATGGACTCAGACCAGAGACGGCTGCGAGCAGTGCTGCGATGCGCCGCAGTCACGTCAGGGCGGAACGATGACAAACACTGATTCTCGCGTGACGATCCATATGGCGGCGAGTCTCGACGGCTTCATCGCCCGAAAGGACGGCAGCGTCGACTGGCTCGAGACCTCGGACGAATTCGCAGGCGGGGAGACGATGGACCCAGGATTTGTCGAGGCGTTCCTGAAGACGATCGACTGCTATGTCATGGGATCGCGAACATACGAGACCGCGTTGAATTTTGAGGCCAAAGGCTTGGGGTGGTCGTATGGCGACAAGCCCACCTTCGTCCTTACTCATCGCGCGCTGCTGCGGACCCGGGATACCGTCGAGTTCTATTCAGGCGATCTCGCGCAGTTCGTGAATGGGCGCCTGCGACCCAGGTTCCATAGCATTTGGTTTGTTGGAGGCGGTGTAGTCTCCGCCGACTGCCTTCGTCTCGGGCTGGCCGACGAAGTTCGCTATTCGATCCTGCCGATCTTGATCGGTGATGGGATCCCATTCTTCGACAAGCTCGACAGAGACATTGCCCTTCATCTGGCGGAGGTCAAAGCCTACGAGAGCGGCATGGTTGAGCTTTGTTACGAGGTGCGACGTTAGGCACCGGGCTTAGGTGGTCTTAAATTATCTCAGTTGACGCACAGGCCAATGTCGCGAAACCACCTAATTAGTCGATGCAGCGAACCGCGAGATAGCGCCT
>DATBDI010000094.1:0-11135 GCA_036270025.1 Candidatus Udaeobacter sp.
ATCGAGACAATGCGCTTGGCGCAGTGCAAAGGCAATTGGATCTGGGCGCACGCGGAATTTCTCCGGCGCGGTTCTCTGTTCTCTGGGGAGCACAGGCTGCCAGCCTGTAGTTCGCGGCAGCTTGCCGCGAACAACATGGCATCACTTCGCGTGCTTGCGTCCAATGCATTCGGCCATCGGCCGAATGCTACAGGCTGGCAGCCTGTGGTCCCCAGAAGCGCAGCGCCTTGCGGACGCAGCTAGCGCATTCAACGTTGAGCGTTCCACACGATGATTTTCAGGAATGCGCGTTTGATTTTTCCCGATGGCGTTCGCGATGGATTTGAGCTCGTCGTTCATAAAGGAAAAATCGCGGAGATTCGCGAGCAGACGGAGACGGGCGGGGAAGATGTTGTTGATCTCCGCGAAAATTATCTCGCACCCGGTTTCATTGACCTTCATGTGCATGGCGCGGTCGGACGCGACGCCCTGGAAGCTTCCGTCGAAGCGTTTCGCGCAATTTGTGATTTCCACGCGAGCGGCGGTACGACATCGCTCCTACTGACGACTGCGACAGCGCCACTCGACAAAATTGCCCACGTTTTGAGAGCGGTTGGAGATTGTCGTCCAGAGATCCGTGCGATTGCCGGAGTTCATGTCGAAGGACCATTCATTTCAAAGGCGAAGAGCGGCGCGCAACGAGAGGAGTTCATTCAGAACCCGGCATCGGCTGCAGCGCAGCAATTGCTCGATCACGGGGACGCGATCAAACGCATCACGATCGCACCAGAAATACCGGGAGCGCTTGAGGCGATCGAAGACTTTCACGTACATGGAATCAACGTTAGCGGTGGACACAGCGACGCCTGGGACGAAGATGCGCGGGCGGCATTCGACCGCGGGATGCGCAGTGTGACGCATACGTTCAATTGCATGTCGTCAGCACGGCGTCGTGGCGTCTATCGTGTTGCCGGTTTGCTTGAGTTTGCGTTAGGCGAGCCGCAGGTCAGCTGTGAGCTGATCGCGGACGGTCACCATGTTTCTTCCACATTGATGAAAATGCTGTATCGCGCGAAAGGACCGCGCGGAATTTGTCTGGTAACTGATGCAACTGCCGGCGCTGGGCTGTCAGACGGATCGCGATTCGCACTCAATGGCAGAGAATGCATCGTGGACGGCGGCGTCTGTTTGTTAGCCGACCGCTCGGCGCTCGCGGGCAGCGCTGCGCGAATGATCGATCTTATTCGAACGATGGTGACCAAGGTAAATATTCCGTTGTATGAAGCAGTCGCGATGGCGAGTCAAAATCCTGCTCACGCGATCGGCCTGGACAGGAAAGGGGAACTGAAAGTGGGAGCCGACGCCGACTTGGTTGTTCTGTCGCCGGACTTGCGAGTGTTGCGTACGTTTCTCTCAGGCGAGGAGATCTGGCCTGATTAACACCGCGGCTGTAGCCCGGTGAACGCAGCACGTGGATCATGTGAACCGTTTCAACGGTTTACCGAGGTAGAGGGAAGTCGTTGAAACGGCTTACCATTCGCAGTCATCGCAAACACCGGGCCAAAGCCACGGCGTTAATGAAATCTCACAGCGACATCACAAACTCGGCGATGTCGAGCGCGGCGCGAGGCCGGCTAAGGCCAGAGATATTTGCCACCCATTCGCGCCATTGTTTTGCGTCATCGGCGAATGCGCACTGCACTTGCGCGATGACCTGGCGTGGTGAAAGCGCTATCGCCCCTGCATCGGTTTCCACAATCAAACGCGCATTGCCTTCCTCCTGACCAGCGACCACATGATTGATAATCATCGGACAACGGGCGGCGATGGCTTCCTGCACGGTAGCCCCGCCGGCTTTGCCGATCAGTAAATGACTCTCTTGCAGCATGCGTGGCAGCTCATCGGTCCAGCCGACGATCTTTGCCTCATGACCATCCACGGCAGCTTCAATCGCCGGCCGGAGTCTATCCGCGCGGCCAATCGTCACGGTAAGACCTATCGGAAGCTCGCTCAGCCGGCGTACAAGATCCGGTGCGCCGTGTGTAGCCGCGTGGATCATGTACAGGACGCGACGCTCAGAGGTCTCCGAAGGTGACGCACGATTTGAACCTGCAAAATCAGCGAACTTTGGGCTTACCGGGAATCCGAACACTTTGATTTTTTCCGGTGCGACACCCACCTGTCGCAAAACGGCGGCGCTCTGTTCGTTCGCAACTACGAAATAATCAGGCGCGCTGCGGTACCAAGAGGCATTGATTGTGATGGAATCGGTGACAACCACCACAATCTTGCACGGTCGAAAGCGCTCCGGGTTTTGTGCGACGATTTTTCGAAGCACATTCGGATAGGCGGGGAAAGTGCAAATTGCGACGTCAGGTTGAAATCGCTCCAGCAAAGCGGCGAAATGATCTTGTAGCCGCGAAAATCGAGAAAACTCTTCGTCGAAATCTTGTTTTCGATCGAGCCATCGATAAACGACTCCCCAGGCTCGCGGCGCAAAATTGACGAGCGCGAGATAGCTTCTTCGCACGAACTCGTTCAGCGACCCATACGCCTCCGCGAATAGATCACGCATCTCAACGTCAGCCGATTCAGGCGCGACGCGGGCCAGCGCGTCGCGAATTCCTCGCGCTGCGCTATTGTGACCCTCTCCGAAGCTGGCGGTGAGAATCAGGATTCTCTTTTTCACAGTTTTTCAGGTCAGCATGCGCAAGGTGAAATTCGGCGGCGCGGCAAACACGGCGGAAGTTTACTCGCCAGAGCCAACCGGAGTTTAATGGATATTTGTGCGTGGCAAAGTAAACTCTGCCGCAGATGAAATACCTCCGGTTCATCTGGCGCGTTTTGCGCCGGCTGGTTTGGGAAACTGCCATGGACAATACAACTGGCCTGGCGGCGCAAATGGCGTATTTGCTCCTGTTCGCACTTGCGCCCGGTTCGTTATTTCTGTGGCATCTGCTGGGTCTCTTCGGTACCGATCCGACGAAGCTGCATCGAATGTTTCTTCTGTTGAAAAGCTTCATTCCGCCGGACCAGAAGGTGCAGGACATTCTCGACTCCGCGATGGCCAACGTGGTGGTGACCGGATCGAGCGGTCTGCTGGCGAACGCGGGCATCATTCTTGGAATTTATTTCGGAACGGTGTTCATCGCGACGATTTCACGAGCGTTGAGCCATACCTACGGAATGCGGGAAGATCCACATTGGTGGTCGAAATATATCATCTCGTTTTTCATGCTGTTTTGGTTCGGGCTAGTCATCGTTTTTTGCTTCAACGCGCTTGTGTTCGGTGAACGGCTGGCCGGTCTTGCCGAAGTGAATTTTCAGCTGTCGTTCCCACTGCAGGCATGGATCGCCACGCTGAACTTGCCGTTCACATTTCTGGCGCTGGTGATTCTCGCGCTGGCGCTTTATGTGCTGACGCCTGAGAATTATCTGACGATTCGCCAGGCGTTGCCCGGGGCGATTTTCTTTGCGGTCGGCTGGATTGTCGCCACGAAACTCTTTCAGCTTTATGTGGGGAGATACGATCGTTATAACCCGACATATCTGGCGTTGGCGTCCATCGTTGTGCTGCTCACGTGGATGTATCTGACGTGTCTGCTGCTCCTGTTGGGAGGCAAATTGAACGCCATTCTTCGCCGAGAGGGCGAAAGAATGCGCAGGGTAAAGCCTGTCGCCGCCGAGCCGGCGACGGTTAGTTAGAAAACTGAAAGGCTTGAATCGGTTAAAAAGGGAATGACCCGTTTGCAATGTTTGTAACTTTTTTTGCAAATCACTGCTGCAACTGTTGATCGCATCGCGCGGTCTGTTACGCTCCGTCGCAGTGGCGCGCTTTCGCATTTGGGTTGCAACTGCGCTAACCGTCGGCGCAATCGTCACAGGTCTCCTTCGCGCTCAAACCAGCGGAGAGAAAACTGGCCATGCTCGATCCGAATCGAGCGAGAGCGATGCCAGTCCGTCCCCAAAGCCGCGAAAATCTCCTACACCGAAAGCAACACGCGCGACCAGTAAATCAGCTAAGAAGCGTCACTCGCCGACGCCGAAACCGAAAACGGCGAAGAAAAAGTCCGGCACAAAAGAAACTGCGGGCAAAGCCACGAAAACGGCGAAATCCGAGTCGCTTCAAGAAGACGAGACAACACCGAAGCCAGAAAAGACACCGCCAGCCCGCGGAGAAGAACGCGGGCCGTTGCCGGAGAGTTCACCATCACCGGCCCGAGCTATTGCGGTGGCGACGCCCGCGCCCACGCCGCAGGCGAAAGTTCCCCGTGCAGTTCCACCGAGCGACCGGGCCCAGGTTGTAATCGAAAAATCCGGTGTCGAAGAAGATCAGGGCTATGAGCCTCCGCCGTCGCCGCCGCCACGCAGATTCGGTCTCTGGCCCTGGTCCAAGCGGGCCACGAACTATCGTTATCTCAGCAGCTCAGTGATCGAAGCGATCCGGCGTGCGCCGGTGAAGCGCCGTCGCTGGCAATTCATTGTCGTGCACAATAGCGGCACGCGGCAGGGCAATGCGCGTGCGTTTGATTACTACCATCGTCACGTTCGCCGGATGCAGAACGGGCTTGCATACCACTTCGTAATCGGCAACGGCACTTCTTCGGGCAACGGGCAGGTCGAAGTCGGCGATCGCTGGCGGCGCCAGATCAATGGCGGCCACGTGCACAGCGATTACCTGAACAACATTTCGCTGGGCATTTGTCTGGTAGGCGATTTCAATCGCGACCAGCCCACGCGCGCGCAACTCGAATCATGCGAAGAACTCATCCGTTACCTGAGAGAACGCTGCGGCAAGGTGGACCGGGGGGAGATTCCAGTGCGTCCCCATCGTGAAATGAATCCTCCGCGCTGGCCGACCGATTGTCCTGGAGACGCTTTCCCCTACTCGTGGTTCCGGCGGTTTTAACCGCGAAGGCGGAAGCCCCGACGAAAATTCGCAGTCAAAAAGCACCTTGACATTCTTCGGGCTAAAAAAGTAGCCTCCGCGCTTCATGGCCCGGAGCGGATTTGACCGATGAAACCGAAATGCGTTCGCAGATCTGTTTTTTTTTGAGACTACGCGCCCTAATTATTCTGTTTCTTTCCGGAGTCGTCGCGCTTTCGATCGTGAGCGGCAGACCGATAACCTCGCGCCTCGATTTCTTCGGTTCCGCCGCGTTAACAAGGGTTTCCGAACGGACACTAAGCTTCGCCGAGCGCGTAGCCTATCAACGAGCAATTGAGGACGTTTACTGGCGTCACCGTTTCTGGCCGAAAGAGCGCCGTGATTCCAAGCCATCGCTCGATGCGGTGATGCGTCAGGCGCAAATTGAAAGAAAAGTTGAAGACTATCTGCGCAAGTCTCAAGCGCTGGAGGATTACTGGCAACGGCCGATCACAGCCGCACAATTGCAGGCTGAAATAGATCGCATGGCAAAGCACACCAAACAGCCGGAGGTCCTGCGAGAACTTTTTGCAGCGCTTGGGAACGATCCCTTTGTCATCGCGGAATGTTTCGCCCGGCCCGCGTTGGCCGAGCGATTGCTGACGAACTGGTACGCGTACGACCAGCGAATTCACGGTGAGCTAAGAGGGCGGGTTGAGACTGATGTGCTGGCACATCCGACAGTCGAGCAAATGAAACAGCTCAGTGGGAAGTACACCGAGATCGACTTGATCAAAACACATGATCCCAGTCAGGAACTTAGCCGCGGTGCCGAGCGTCGCGTGAAGTTAAACGGCCGCAAGTGGGACGAAACCGTGCAAAAACTAGCGGTAATTTTTGGTACAGCGAGATCTCGCGGTGCGCAGATAGCGCAGATCAAAACCGGAGTCTTGTGCCCCTTGCAAGAAGACGAGACACGTTACTACGCGACGGCAGTGCTCCAGAAAAGCGAAGATCGCTTGAAACTCGCGACGGTTTCATGGCTGAAAGAGCCGTTCGAGTACTGGCTGGCCAGAGCGGAAAGTCAGACGCGTAATGCAATCGTAGCGCCAAACGCTAGTTATACACTTTTCAAACTATCCGAGGGAACGAGCGGATGTACCGATAGCTGGATGGCTACGCCTGGTCCGCCTGATGGCCGAGAATTTCACACGGCGGTGTGGACTGGCAGTGAAATGATCGTGTGGGGTGGCCAGCACAACTTTTACTTCTTTTGGGACAGCGGCGGGAGGTACAATCCCACCATCGATAGTTGGACAGCCATGAGCGCTGCCAACGCACCGTCGGCGCGCGGCTATCACACGGCGGTATGGACTGGGAGTGAGATGATCGTCTGGGGTGGGTATGATGGCAGCAACGACTTGAATACTGGCGGACGATATCACCCCAGTACCGACAGCTGGACACCGACCAGTATTACGAACGCGCCTGGTAGCCGTGATTCGCACACCGCCGTGTGGACGGGTACTGAAATGATCGTCTGGGGCGGCGAAATTCTTTTCGGCACAACCTTTAATACCGGCGGTAGATACAACCCGAACACTGATATTTGGACAGCCACCAATACGAGTAATGCGCCAACTGCCCGATATCTTCATACGGCAGTCTGGACGGGAAATGAAATGATTGTCTGGGGCGGCTCTGATGGCAGCAACGATTTGAATACCGGCGGAACATATAATCCAGGAACAAATAGTTGGACTGCTACCAACACTACCAATGCTCCCTCTGGGCGAGACTCTCACACGGTGGTCTGGTCAGGTAGCGCAATGATTGTCTGGGGCGGCTCTGATGGCACCAACACCGGTGGTAGATATAATCCGAGCACAAATAATTGGACGGCTACCAACACTACCAACGCCCCGGCTGGACGAGTCTTTCACACGGCAGTCTGGAGTGGGAGTCAGATGATTGTGTGGGGAGGATATGGGTTTGATCTTGGTGACTTCAACACCGGCGGGCGATACGAACCTGGCACAAACAGTTGGACACCCACGAGCATTGCCGGTGCTCCCTCGGCCCGAGAGTTACACGCGACAGTGTGGACTGGCAGCGAAATGATCGTTTGGGGTGGCTATGACAGCAACGATCGAATGGATCTGAATACTGGCAGTAGGTACGACCCTGATACGGACAGTTGGAGCGGCAGCGGCGCTAATAACGCGCCCTCCGCCCGATTCGGTCACACTGCAGTGTGGACCGGCAATGAAATGGTCATTTGGGGCGGATTAAGTGATTTTTATCTTGTGAGTAACGGTTGTAGATACAATCCCAGCACAGACTATTGGACAGCCACGAGCACGATCAACGCGCCTAACGCGCGATCCTCTCACACGGCAGTGTGGACCGGCAGCGAAATGATCGTGTGGGGCGGCGGAGGCGAGGATTTCAACTTGAATACCGGCGGTAGGTACGATCCCATCGCGAATAGTTGGACGAATACCAGTGCCAACAACTCACCTGAGAGCCGAGTTTTTCACACAGCAGTCTGGACTGGTACTGAAATGATTGTCTGGGGTGGTTTGGGAAACGATGGCGTGGGCGTCTTGAACACGGGAGGAAAATACAATCCCTCCACAAACAGTTGGACGGTTGCGAGCACCACTAACGCGCCTGAAGGCCGTGCTGCTCACCGCGCAGTATGGACCGGGAATGAAATGATTGTCTGGGGAGGATACAATCAGTCCAACGATGACCTGAACACCGGCGGCAAATACAATCCAAATATTAACGATTGGACAGCTACGACCACCACCAATGCTCCCTCGGTCCGAGAGTCGCACACGGCAGTTTGGGCCAGCGATGAAATGATCATCTGGGGCGGCTATTCGTCCAATGGCGGCGACGTCCTAAACACTGGTGCCAGGTACAATCCGGGTATCGATGCCTGGACAGCCATAGCCATCGGAACCACGCCTGACGCGCGTTTTTCTCACACGGCAGTGTGGACTGGCAGTGAAATGATCGTTTGGGGTGGTATTGACCAGAATGGGTTCTCCTTGAACACCGGTGGGAGGTACAACCCCGGTGTAGATGGTTGGACGGCTACAAGCACAACGAACGCACCTTCCGGGCGAGATTCTCCCACAGCAGTTTGGACCGGCAGTGAAATGATCGTTTGGGGAGGAGTAATTAGTCATGATTTCATTACTCCTGCCGGGACCGGCGGAAGATATTGCGCGCAAGTGGGTCCCACACCTACACCGACGCCATGCACGGGGAGATGTTCGCCCACGCCAAGGCCGCATCCCACGCAGGCGCCGCGCCCGTAAAACTCTGATTTATGTGTTTCGTCATGTTTAATTCGCTCGAGGTGTCCCGAATTCCTCGACTTCGCTCGACAAGAGAAGTGGGTTATTTTCGGTCCGCGACCATCAGGTTTGCTTCCTTGTAGTTCCATCGGTAGCCAAACCCGAAGTCGACCGGCGGCGGATTGCTTTGAGCAAAGAGTTCCTGCAGCCGCGGCTGAAAGTGTTGTTTGAAGAGCTCAATCGGCCCGAGGTAAACGCCGAAAAACCGCAGGCTCCATTTGTTTGGATCGAAGTACGTTAGAGGAATCCCGGAATCGTCCTGCACGATCAACCGGCTGTGATCGAGAACGAGATTGCGAATGGTGGCGAAACCATTCTCGAACATCAAGTATGACGAGGATTTGAGCAGGCTCGCGCCTGCGCCCAGGCGCTGGCAAAATTTCAAGAAACCGGGTGTCGCCTTAATTCCCCCGTCCGAAATATCAGTGGTGAAATAATACATCGTCTGGGAATCTCCGGACTGGTTGTCAGTGTATTTGAAGCGCACGCCGGGAATGCCGCCACGCGCGCCCTCTTGAAATGCGCCACCGCTGGTGAGAGACCCGAACGTGACGTTGGTGATCGATTTGTCGGCGCGCGCGATGAACGCGTACAGAATCGGCAGCACGCCGTTCAGGTTCTGCTCATGCAGATCAACTTTCATGTCTTTAGTGATGAAGTACGTTGTGCTAAGCGATGACTTCATCGCGTTCTCCAAATTGCCCAGCGCGCCCGCGAGATTCGCGATGCGCAACGGATCCGGTGGCGGACCCAGTGATTCTTTCCCGCAAAGCACGTACACCGCAGCCTTGGGGAAGATTTGATCGGCGTACAGGAAATCCGGACCGCTGAACATGTAGAACACGACAGGAAATGATTGTAGCGATTCGGGAAGATTCGTCTCCTGCCACGCGTGCAATTTTTGGAGTTGTCGCAGAGTGAGTTTTGAGAATTGCTCTTCAAAAAAAGCGGCGTGTTGCTGCCACGCCGGCTCGCGCGTCAGCGGCGCGAGTGGCGAGTTATCAGGCACAGGCATTCCCGCGAGAAAACGTGCGACGTCATTCGGTCCCGCGGCTGTCGGTGATATCGGAATCGCGCGAGGCGCAGTTTCGGGAATCGGTTGCGCACAAACGCTGATCGCGCTTGCGACGCCCACGATCACAGCCAAGGCCGTCCAATAATTCCACTGGCTCATAGCGAGGGTCGCGGGCGTTTCACCGCGCAAAAGTACAAGAGCAAACCCACCAGCGCTGTTCCGACGCCGGCAAGGGATTCGGCAGTGTGCCACCGCAACAGATAGAACATCATCCAAATGGTGATCATCGAAAAGACGATAGGTGGGAGCGGGTAGAGCCAAACTCGATACGGACGCGGCAGCTTCGGATGGGTAAACCGGAGCACGATAACCCCGATCACGGCAAGCAGCGAACAAAGCAGCAGACTGAATTGAGTGAATTGGACGACGTCTTCAAAACTGCGCGTGAGCAACAGGACGTTCACAATCAGTAACTGCACGATGATCGCATTGCTTGGGATGTCGTGGCGATTTTTTCGGCCGAGAAATCGCAGCAGCCAGTGGTCTTCGCCCATGGACATCGTGACGCGCGGGCCAATCCATGTCATTGAACTGATGGCCGAGACGAGGCCGAGACAAATCACCGCGCCAGCAATGCGGCCGCCATTTTCGCCAAAAATGTGTTTGCCGGCGATTAGTGCGATTTCGAGCTGGCCTTTCAATTCCTGAACAGGCGTCGTGGCGAGGAAAATCGCATTTACCAGCACATAAACGACAATCACAATGGCTGTGCCGGCGAGCAGCGAGCGTGGCACGTTTTTTTCGGGCTTTTTAATTTCGCTGGTGATGTACACCGCCGCGTTCCAGCCCGAATAGGAATACATCACGTAAACCAAAGCCACTGCGAACGCGGCGCCGAAAACCAGTTTGATGTCGCCGCCCGCTGGCAAGAAATCGATTGGCTGCTTTGGATGAACGAAGAAGCCGGCGCCGATCAGCGCAGCGATCAGGAGCAGTTTTACGAGTGTCGAAAAAATTTGGAAGGCGCTGCCGACTTGCAGGTTCTTGAGATGGAACAGTGCAACGAGCCACACTACTGCGAACGACAGGATGACTGGCGAGCCAAAGTCGAGCACGCCCTGGAGATATTTGCCAAACGCCATGGCCGCAAGAGCGATGGGCGCGGCGAAGCCAACTGTAGCCGAGACGAATCCAGCCATGAACCCGAGTGCCGGGTGATAAATCTGCGAGAGAAAATGATACTCGCCTCCGGAGCGCGGTAGCGCTGCGCTCAGCTCGCCGTAGCAAAGGGCCCCACAAAGTGCCGCGATTCCGCCGACGAGCCACAGCATCAGCAGAGGGAAACCCGATTGAATGTCCGCCAGTTGAAAGCCAAGGCTCGTGAACACCCCGGTGCCGATGATGTTGGCAATCACGATCGAACATGCCGTCAGGAACCCGACAGTTCGCTTCGGGGCGGCAGGTCTCGCCCTCGCACGCTGTGCAACGACGCTCATCGTGGGATTGACAGTTGCATTCAAGGTCATCGTTGGCGAACGCGCTTGCGCGAAATGCTCATCGCAATCCGGAGTCGTTGCTGAGCCAGCACGAATGCCGAGTCAGCATCTCCGATTTCATGAGTTGTCAGAAGCCATTCCCGGCGTCACTTTGAATCGACATGAATGCGTCTCCCAGGTTCTCCCTTGAAACAGCTACCCAACTCGCGGTGTTTCTTGCAAATCGTCCCGGCGCGCTCGCGCGCGTGTGTGAGGCGCTCGTCAATGCCGGAATAAATATTCAGGCGCTTGCTACTTCCGACACTGTTGATCACACGGTTGTGCGCATGGTCGTGAGCAATCCTACCAAAGCGCTCATGCTCCTGGGCGAAGCAGGCGTGCTGGCGCTCGAAACCGAAGTGCTCACC
>DATBDI010000095.1:0-1979 GCA_036270025.1 Candidatus Udaeobacter sp.
CCCTAGATTTCGCTTCTTGCATCATAAGCCGCTTATGATGGATGCTTTGAAGGGCATCGATGACAGAAGCAGAAAAGAAAGTGCGAGCTTATCTTGGCGAGATCGGTCGACGCGGCGGAATCACCAGCCGTCGCGAACTGACCAAATCGCACGGAAGACAGATGGTCGCGATCCGCGAAATGAAACGGGCCGCGGTTAAGGCCGGCAAACCGTGGCCACCGCGCAATCGCAAACTGCTCACGCTCTCCTAATCCAGTTTGAGTTCATTCATCATAAGCCGGTTATGATGCCTGAATTTCACGATGATTGGGACGAGCTCGCGATCGTGCGCGCCCGCGAAAAAGCGAAGAACGCGCTCGGAACGAATCGAGCTGATGAGATCAGCGATCCGGCAGCTGCCGGAGTAAAGTCGCGAGGGCAGCGGCGAGCAAGTTGGGAAACGAGCGAGTTTCAAATTCAACATCCGCGCTTTCCACGATGCTGTGCTCTAGCTCGGCTCAGTACCGCTGCCGCCTGCTCGCGAATGCTTTCGGAGTTGTCACGGCGCGGGTCGACCGCTTCATCACTGAACATGGCAAAGGCCCTTACCCGGATATGGAGTGACTGGGTCTCGGGTGTTTCGGGGGAGCAAACCGATGGAAGTCGACGATATCAGCGGTCGCATTGCCAGCCGCTCCGCCAATTGCTACACTTGCGGTGTGAAATTTCGTGTCACGATTGAATCTGATGAAGACGGCGTTTTTGTTGCCGAATGCCCGGCTTTGCCCGGCTGTGTTTCCCAAGGGAAAACGCGCGACGAAGCGATGGCGAATATTCGTGACGCCATTCAGGGCTATGTCGAGAGTTTGAAAAAACACGGCGAACCTATTCCGGCTCCAATCACCGAAGCCGTCGTCGAAGTTAGCGTGTGAGCCGTTTGCCTGTTTGTTCTGGCCCCGATGCGGTCAAAGCATTCGGCAAAATTGGCTACTCTGTAGATCATCAAAACTGGAAGCCACATCATTCTGCGCCATCCCTCTGGGCGCCGGCTCACAGTTCCAAATCATCGCGAATTGGCCAAGGGAACGTTGCGCGCGTTAATCCGTGAAGCTGGTCTAACGAAAGAACAATTTGTCGAATTGCTTTGAATGATGGAAGTCGACGGCATCACCCAGGCGGTCGCCGCGGTCTTCTTTTTCTAGCCGACTGGCGATCTGCACGCCAAACGCGCCGCGCTAAAAGCAGGCGTTGGCTAGGGGCCAACTTTACGGCTGGACGGGGACACGCTTGGGAGGGAGGCCGGGCACCGAGATCCGGGGATCGAGGAAAAACCGGGCCGCCGCGCGATCGCAAACTAATAAAACTTTCGTAAGCGGATCTGATCATCGTAAGCGGCTTACGATGCATCCGGTTCACGAATCCCACCAACGAAGTTGCGTGAGAGCTTGTCGATCGTAAGCCGCTTACGATGGATGACGGACGCAGCGTTTCGCTTGGGCGCTTCGACGCGACTGAACGCACGCCGTGGTGCTCAGTCTTCAAACATCGCGGGCAACGCTCGTCGACCATAAGCCGCTTATGATGGAACAATTGCCCGGCTAACGTTGTAGAGGCGCTCGCCGCGGCGAGCGCCTGGATCATGGTTCTAGTCTCTCATCACTCGCCTTTCCGCCGTAGTCGCGCGACTGTGGGACGAAGGCGGGTCACTTCCTCCAGCCCGCTGCTGCAATGGAACCAATGTCGCAAGATCGACAGCAGATGTCGGCGAAGCCGTTTTATCGACCAGCTCTTCGGCCGCCGCTTTCAGTTCCGTCCATCGCGACAACGGATACGCGGGCGCAAGGACGATGTGGCGAAGAATGCTGCGCCACTCCACCAGCGCGCGTTCGATATCGCCGTGACGCAACAGTTCGCTGGTGAGCTTGTGCTTGGAACGCGGATCAGCCACCAGCGCGCGCACCACTTCCGATGCACCGGCGCCGTATTGCACCGGCACGCCC
>DATBDI010000096.1:0-15141 GCA_036270025.1 Candidatus Udaeobacter sp.
CCAAGTTTTTCTGGGAAGGCTAGGGCACCGTCATTCCGAGCAAAGTCGAGGAATCCCGTTGAGTTACTTTAATGTCACGCCGCGGGGTCCTTCGACTCCGCTCCGCTTCGCTCGGGGGATCGGCCGTATTATTTGGCCGGATATAACCACTGCATGTAATCGCGCACTCCGTCTTCGAGCGAAAACCGCGGTTCGTATCTGAGCGCTTTACGCGCGCTGGTGAGATCGGCTTGCGTGAAGTTTTGATAATGCGCGTGCGGATTATCGAAGTAGTCGGGCTGAAGATTTGTGCTCAGACATTTATTTAGAACGTTGATGAGTTCGTTAAACGAGCGCGCCTGGCCTGTGCCGAGATTGTAAATTCCGCTCGTCTTTGCGTCGAGCGCTCGAACAGTGCCTTCAACAGCGTCTTTAACGTAAACGAAATCGCGTTTCTGCTCGCCGTGCTTGAAAATGCGCGGTCGCTTCCCGGCCTTTATCTGCTGCGCAAGATGATAAATCATGCTTGCGGGCACGCCCTTGTGCGCTTCGCGCGGTCCGTAAACGTTGAAATAACGCAGCCCGACGATAATCCAGTCCGGCGACTCTGCAGCAGCGTGTCGGGCGATATTATCCATGACGACCTTGGAAAACGCGTAAACGTTCGAGGGTGCGGCGCCATTCGATTCCACGCTCGCTTCAGTTGCTGGACCGTAAGTCGCCGCAGAGGAAGCGTAGATAATTCGTGTTTTTGTGGGTCGCGCAAAATTCAAAAGCCGACGGAAACTTTCCACGTTGTCATGCACCTGGACGAATTGATCGTGCAAAGTCGTGTCAGTGATCGATGCGAGATGAAAAATTGCGTCGAATCCGGCGGCTGCCGGATCACCGAACTTTTCTCGCCAATCGAGCGTCGCCAGATTTTCGGCGACGAAATCTCCGCGATACCCTGCCAGATTCTTGAAATTACCAGACCGAAAATCGTCGATCACCGTAAGGTACGCGTCCGGGAATTTTTCCTGCAACGCCAGGGTGAGATTCGACCCGATGAACCCGGCGCCGCCAGTGATGATGAACTTAGGCCTGGATGCAGTCGTAATTTTTGTCATTGAAAGCTTGTAAGGCGTCTGCGTCAGCGGTAGGCGCTTGGCAGTTGATTAAATAATCTTGACGCTCAAAAGGCAAGCCGCTAGTCGTCGTCTCAGTTCTTTGCGAGCTTGAAAAAGTGAATCGGCGCAAGAAATCCCGTGAGAATCGGGAGCAGTTGCGCTGCTGTAACTGGATACGACTTCCCATTGGGCCAATCCCCGAACGTTTCGGGGGTGAAGGCGGGAAGAAGGTGCGGGTGCCGCACAGGCATCAGAAGCCAGGAGCCAGAATATTTGTCCGGTCCACCTCATTCGGCTGTAGCCATCGCGCTGTGCGCGACGCGTCTCACGGGGACGCAGCTACAACCGGAAAACTTCTTCGCAAAAAGAAGAATGAGAGCTGGGCGATGCGACGCCTTCGAAAACGTTCGAGGCCTAACAAGTCCGACTCTCGGAGTTGGAGGAAACTTGTTATGCAAAATCGTCCAGTTTGGTTTGCTCGGGGTAGCGCACGCGTCCCGCGTGCAAATGCCAGTCAGGCTCGGACTTTCGGCGTCGCGCCGAAACAATCTTTTCGTAACGCGAGAATCTCGGCGACTGTTGTCGCACAACGAAAGTTCGCGATCGCGAGACGCGCTCGCCAGCACCCGAGACGGGCGCGCTCCCCGATCCGCTTTGCTGCGCTCCTCGTATTGTTGCCGGTGATTTGTCTCGCGCAGCAACCCTCGCCAAGCGCGTCGCCCATCGAGGCGGAAGTGGAGCAAGTCGTGGTCACGGCCACACGTTTTGATATTCCGCTCGATCAATCGCCGGCTAGCGTAAGCGTGATTACCTCCGAAGATCTGGAGCAAAAACAAATCGAGCGCGTCAGCGATGCGCTGCGCGAAGTGCCTGGGCTCTCTGTGGTGCAGACCGGCACGGCCGGCCAGTTGACCTCCGTTTTTATCCGTGGCCTGCGCAGCGAACACACGCAGGTTTTGCTCGACGGCATTCCAATTAATCAGGGTTTGCAAGGGGCCTTTAATTTCGCTGACCTCACCACGGATGACATCGACAGGATTGAAGTCGTGCGCGGCCCGCAGAGCACGTTGTACGGGCCGCGGGCTTTGGCCGGCGTGATCCAAATTTTCACAAAACGCGGCACTGGAACTCCGGGCATCTTGTTTGCCGCTGAAGGCGGATCCTATGCCACGTCTCGCGAATGGACGCAGAGCGACGGCGCGGTCGGCGGCTTCGATTATTCAATCGGTGCGAGCCGTCTCGATACTGACAACGCGCGGCCTAACAACAATTATCGCAATACGGCGGTGATCACTGACGTCGGTTGGTCGCCGAACCTCTCTTCGCCCGGGACGAACTCCGTCGTAACGAATGAACAACTGCGGATTGGCACTCTGTTCACGTATTCGGTGAGTGACACCGGAAATCCGAACACAATTTTCGATCAGCGTCCGATTGATCATTTTCTCACTGAACGCTGGCTAATTGGGCCTCACATCGATTGGAGCCCAACTAAGTGGTGGGACCACAAATTGATTGTCTCCTACGACCACGAAAGGCAAATAAACGACCCAAATGAAGACGGATTTGTGGGGCCGACACGCGCTCTGTTCGAGCGGACGCAAGTTGATTATCAAAACGATCTGAGGCCGACGTCATGGCTGACACTCACGTCAGGATTCTTTTACTCCCGGCTTAATGCAGGGCAGGAACGCCCGTTTGTCCTGCAAATCTTCGGTCCGCAGCCGACGTTCGTAAGCGATCACACGGACGAGATCGCCGGATTTCTGGAAACAACGCTGACGCCAATTCACAATTTGATCTTCGTCGCCGGCGGGCGTTTCGATCATTTTAACCAATTCGGCGACGTCTGGACTTATCGTTTCGCGAGCAGCTACAAGATCGACAAGACTGACACAACGTTGCATTCAAGCGTGGCGACGGGATTCAGTCCGCCGAGCAGTCAGGACAAAATTTTCGGCAACAATTTCGGGCTGAAGCCGGAACACGACCTCGGCTGGGACATCGGAGTTGAGCAACGCCTCTGGCAAAATCGAGTCGCCGTCGGTCTGACGTATTTTCATAACGACCTGTCGAACGTCATCGGGTTTAACGGACTTTTCGACACGCTCAACCTCGGCGCCGCGGAGACGCAGGGGCTCGAAGCCGAATTGCGCGCGCAACCCATTGCCGGTCTCGTGTTCACGGCGAGTTACACCTATCTCGACGCGGAAAAGACTTCGTCGACGGACATCTCGCAACTGCAAGGCGCCCGTCTGCCGCGGCGCCCGCGCAACGAGATTTATGTTTCGGCTTCGTATCTTTGGTGGAAGAAACTGCGCACAGTCGTGGAAGGGAAGTTCGTGAACGCGCGAGAGGAATTGAATTTCGGCGGCCCAAATTTTGACATCGAAGATTACTCGTTCGTGAACATCGCGGCGGAGTATGAAGTAAACCCGCACCTGTCGATCTTCGGCCGGATCAATAATTTGACAGACGAACAGTACTCAGAGGTTTTCGGCTTTCCCGCACTTCGGCGCGCCGCATACGGCGGCGTGAAACTGCGGTTTTAGAGTAGCGCGAGCCTCTGGCTTGCGAGTTCTCGGGTCACAAGCGAGACGCATGTGCTACTCTTTTTCATGTCCCTGAAACTTTCCGACAAGAAACTCGCCGTGCTCGGCGCTGGCAAGTTGGGGGGAATTCTACTCCGCGCTTACCTGAAGCAGGGGCTCTTTGTATCGAACCGCGTCACCGCTACGGTCAAGCATGCGGAGAGGGCCGCCGCGTTTGCAAAAGAGCTGGGTGTTGCCATAACCACTGACAATCGCGAAGCGGTTAGAGGTGCCGACATCATTTTGCTAACCGTTAAGCCCCAAACTGTGGCGGAGGTTTTACAGGAGATTGCTTCTGAAATTGGCGCGCAAACATTGCTCGTGTCTGTTGCGGCTTCTGTGCCGACGACCTATTTGGAGCAGCTACTCGCCACCGCCAGTGGCGGTAAGCACAACGAAGTGCCGGTCGTTCGAGCGATGCCGAACACACCCGCCGCTGTTGGCTGCGGCATGACGGCAATTTGCCCGGGTGCACATGCGGGGCCGGGCCATCTGGAAATTGCTCGCAGCATGTTCGACGCGGTGGGCCGCACCATTGTACTTGATGAAAAGCACATGGACGCGGTTACCGGTCTTTCCGCCAGCGGGCCGGCGTTCGCGTACATCATTCTGGAATCGCTTGCCGAAGCCGGCGTGAAAGTTGGTTTGCCGCGCGATGTAGCCACTCTGCTCGCGGCGCAGATGATGAAGGGCTCGGCCAGTGTGGTTCTGGAAACCGGTGACCATCCAGCGCTTCTAAAGGACGCCGTGACTACTCCGGCGGGCTGCACCATCGACGGCATCCTTGAACTCGAAGACGGGAAACTCCGCGTCACGCTCATCAAGGCGGTTGTGAAAGCCACGAGCCGCGCCGGCGAGCTGCTGTTTGAAAAATAGTCGTGTGCGTCGTCGCCTTGTCATTCCGGAACAAGTCGCGGAATCTGCTACGTGTTTAACATGAGTCCGCTGCTTTACCTCGTGATCGGATTGATCGGCGGCGGGTTGATCGTCGCCGTGGTTGTTCTGCTAACACGGCGCGGAAATCAGGAGGCGGCAACGGAACTGACGAAACGATTGGAGACGATCGATCGCAGTTTGCGCGACGAATTTTCGCGCAATCGCGAGGAAGCAGGCGCGTCGGCGAAGAATCAGCGCGAGGAATTAGCCAGATCGTTGGAAGGCGTCAGATCGATTGTGGATGTTCGACTGCGGCAACTACAGGACGACAACGCGCAGCAGATCGATAAGATGCGCGCGACTGTCGACGAAAAGTTGCAGGGCACGCTCGAGAAGCGCCTGGGCGAATCCTTCAAGCTGGTTAGCGAGCGACTGGAACAAGTGCACCAGGGCCTAGGGGCGATGCAGCAACTGGCGAGTGACGTTGGTGGATTACAACGTGTGCTCACAAACGTAAAGACGCGAGGTGGCTGGAGCGAATGGCAGCTCGGAGTTCTGTTGGAAGAAATGCTTACACCGGAGCAGTTCGCCAAAAACATGAAAATGCGCGATGACACCGACGAGCGCGTCGAGTTTGCAATCAAATTGCCCGGGGATGAGAACGGCGCCCCCGTGTGGTTGCCGATCGACGCAAAGTTTCCGATGGAACACTACGACCGCCTCGCTACGGCGCAGGAAAAAGGCGATCTCGCAGCGGTCGACAATGCAATCAAAACGTTGGAGACGCAGTTGAAGCGGTGCGCCAAAGATATTTGCGAGAAGTACATTAATCCGCCAAAAACCACGGACTTCGCGCTGATGTTTTTGCCGAGCGAAGGACTTTACGCCGAAGCGATTCGGCGTGTCGGTTTGGTCCAAAATGTGCAGCGCGATTGTCGCGTCACCTTTGTTGGGCCGACTACATTGGCGGCGTTGCTCAACAGCTTGCAGATGGGCTTCCGCACGCTCACGATCCAGAAACGATCAAGCGAAGTTTGGAACTTACTGGCAACGGTAAAGACCGAATTCGGGAAATTTGGTGAAGCATTGTCAGCAGTGAAGGAGAAAATTGATCAGGCCTCGCGCAAGATTGAGGACGTGGACGTGCGTTCGCGGGCGATTACTAAGAAGCTGCGCGACGTGGAAGAATTGCCTTCGAATCCGCAGCCATTATTGCGGAATTTGTTGCAGAATGAGAACGACGACTGAGGCTTAATGAAAGCTGAGTTGAGGACGGCTTTAATCACAGGGGCAAACAAGGGCATTGGCTACGAGGTCGCGCGACAACTCGCGGCTCAGGGATTCCACGTGTTCGTGGGCGCGCGGAACCGTAAGGCCGGGAGCAGAGCGGCAGACGAAATTGCAAAGCGGTCAGGGAACGCAAACGTCCTCGAGATCGACGTTGCCGATAGCGACAGTGTGACTACCGCCGCCCGTGAGTTTGCGAAGGCCGCTGATCATCTGGACGTACTCGTGAACAACGCCGGCATTATTGCCGACGGAGACGACGGCATTCTGAAGATCTGCGACGAAGTAATGCGAAAGACGCTGGAAACGAACATGCTCGGTGTGTTGCGCGTGACTCGCGCGTTTGCGCCATTGTTGGCGAAAAGTAAGTCGCCGCGCGTCATTAACGTCTCCAGTGGCGGCGGCCAACTGACCGGTGGCGCGGATGGTTGGGCGCCGGCCTATTGCATTTCGAAGACGGCGCTCAACGGCGTGACGTCACAGCTTGCTGCGGCGTTGCCGAAGTTTGCCGTGAACTCTGTGTGTCCTGGATGGGTGCGGACGGATATGGGTGGGCAGAATGCGACGCGGTCAGTGGAAGAAGGCGCGGACACGATTGTGTGGCTGGCGGCTGAGGCACCGCAGAAGCTGACCGGTAAATTCTTGCGCGATCGCAAGGAGATTCCCTGGTGAGCTTGCTTCTGTAGCCGCGTCGCTGTGCGACGCGCAGTCCTGAGCTGTTAATTACCCGCGCGTCGCGTCGCCCACAGGGCGACGGCTACAAGATGAATTCAGGCTGATCAAAGCAGGGCGAAGAGGAAGGCGGAAACGGAAAGATCACAGCACCTGATCCCACTTCGTTTGATCTTTCAGCATGATTTCGCGGAGAAGACGAATCGGCGGCATGCCGTGGTTGAGTAGTTCGTTGTGGAATTTTTGCAGCGAAAACTGGTCGCCCTCCTGGGCCTTATAATCGTCGCGCAACTTCAGAATCTGCAATTTGCCAAGCGTGTAATTTAAATAGCCCGGGTCAAACGTGCCGCGCATTGCTTCCTGTCGCGCTGGTTTTTCTTCGTAGTAACAGTTGTCCTGAAAGAACTTGGTTGCCTCGTCGAGCGACATATTTTGCGTGTGCATCTTGATTGACACACACAAACGGGACAGACGCAGTAGCGCTTCGTCGGCTTGTGCCATGCGATATTTCGCCGCGCGTTTGACCTCTTCTTCGCTGGGACTGGAGCTACTCGGACCGCCGTAACCTTCGTCGAGCATCATTTTCTCGCAGTAATGCGCCCAGCCTTCGATGAACGCGTAGCTCCCGAAGATCTTTTCGACCTTGGTCGCGGGTGAGGCATTTAAGTGGAGGAACTGCACGTAATGGCCAGGATACGCTTCGTGAATAGAGACCACGTCGGAGGTGTAATAGTTGAAAGCGGTGAGCCATTCCTCTTTTTGTTTCTCCGGCCAATTATTCTCAGTTGGAGTTACGTAATAATAGGCTTCCGTAGCCCGCTTCTCGAACGGGCCGGGTGTGTCCATCGATGCGAACGACGTGGCGCGCAGGTATTGCGGAGTGTCTTTTACCTTCGCGCGAATCTCCGATGGAATATTCACCAAATGTTGGCTCAGAACGTACTTCCGAATCTTGTCCAGATCCTTGGAGACATCGGAAATGAGCTTATCCGGCGCCGGGTGTTCGTGCTGGATTTGCTTGAATACTTCGACCGGAGACTTGTTGGGATCGATTTTTTTTGCTGCCTCAGCGAACGCGTTTTGTTCCGCCTTTAATTGCTGCACGCCAATCTCGAGAACTTTTTGGGGCGGAAGATCGACGAGTTCGGTATTCGTGAGGAAGCGTTTGAATTTTTCTTCGCCCAAGGCGAAACCGAAATTGGCTTTCGGAAGTTTCTCTCGTTCCAGCCACGCTGCATAATCATTGAGCGCATTTGCTGCTTTACGGTTTGCATCTTGAAACGCGACCCGAAGCTGCTCGTCTTTGAGCCCGGTAACCGCCGCGACGAGATCTTTCTTTAGAAAATCAGCGGAACCGCGGGCGATATGGATCGCGAGTTCTACAAATGGTTTGGGGAGCGTTTCGTTAAGGTTCGTCCTTCCCGCAATGAGAATGTTTGGGATTTGCGCTTCGATCGCTACCAGGCTGCGAACGCGGTCTTCGAGCGGCGCAAAATTTCTTTTGATGTAAACATTCACATCGGCTGCCCGGGCGTAGACCATGGGATTCCGGTCGAAGACCGACATGTCCTGCATCTCAAACAGGTCCCTTTTCACCGCCGTCTGCAGGATCCGCAGGTCGATCGATTGTCGGGGGCTTAGCTTGGCCGGGTCGAATTTGCTGAGCCGATCATCGAAGCGTTGCAGTCGGTTGAGTTCTGCATCAAGCGCCAGTCGGCTGTAGTCACTGATCTTGCCGTCGTACTCATGCAGGCCGAGAGCGGTCCCTTGGAGCGGGTGTGCGGCAAGATAAGTCTTAATGTACTCCTCGGCGACCGCTTCATACTCGGCGTCCTCAGTTTGCGCCGCGAAGTTACTCGTACCGACGAGACAAAGCGCCAGTGAGCCAATGACGAACGAGAGCCGTTTGCCTGACGCGCTCTCATTAACACCGGGCTTTAGCCCGGTGCGACGACAGGAAAACCGCCCTAACCGTTTCAACGGTTTCCCCCGTGCAGGAAAGCCGTTAAAACGGCTCGTCCCCGGCCGGCTCTTCACACCCGGCTGAAGCCAGGTGTTAATGGAGAAAGGGTCGGTCATGCTTGTTGAGCCTCCTTAAGACAGCCCTTCGGGTTGGCCGTTGCCAAAAATTCGTCCTGAGCGATGGTCTCGTTCCAATTCGGGTCAGATATGAGGCGATTCGTGATCATTGCGGCAACGGCTGGTCTCCTGCTCTGCGCTTTCTCAGGCGTTTTCGCACAAGAAACCCAGCAGCCAAAAACCGAAGAAGATAACGGGTACCTGCAGATTTCGATTTTTGCAAAAGCTCTCGAATTGATTCGCCAGGATTACGTGGATGAGAACAAGACCAGCTACCACGATCTGATCGCGGCGGCAATGAAGGGCATGCTTTCGTCGCTGGATCCGCATAGCCAGTTCATGGACCCGAATGATTTTCGAGACATGCAGGATGACACCCGCAGCCGTTTCAACGGTCTTGGCATCGAGGTTTCGATGAAAAACGGATTGCCGACCGTCGTGACAGCAATGGAAGACACACCTGCAGCCAGGGCGGGAATCCTCTCAGGCGACCAGATCCTGCGAATCAACGGCATCTCCACTGAAAAAATGGATCTGCAGGATGCAATCAATGTCTTGCGCGGACCCGCAGGCGCGAAAGTAACGCTGACGCTGCTGCGTCCTGCTACGAAAGAAATCAAGGATTACATGCTGCAACGGGCAGAGATCAAAATTCAAAGTGTCAAAGACGCAAAGCTACTCGACCAGGAGCTGACTGGTCCGTTCCGGATCGGTTATGTGCGGCTGATTCAGTTTAACGAACCGACAGCGGAGGAATTGTCGAAGGCACTCGATGATCTGCAGAAACAAGGGATGCAGGCCCTGATCCTTGACCTCCGAAATAACCCGGGCGGGCTGTTGAACAGCGCCGTCGACGTGTGCGCTCAGTTTTTGGCGCCGAACACGAAAGTGGTCTCGACGCAGGGCCGGGTCGCTTCTCAGCAGCACGACTACTCGACCTCCGGAATAAGAAAAGAGCGTCCGAATTTTCCGATGGTGTTAATGATCAACGAAGGGAGCGCCAGCGGCGCGGAGATTGTGGCGGGAGCGCTGAAGGATTTGCATCGAGCTGTTCTTGTCGGTGAAACGACCTTTGGGAAAGGATCCGTGCAGAACGTCATGCAATTGCCGGACGGCTCTGCGGTGCGTTTTACGACAGCAAAATATTACACGCCCAGTAGACAAGTGATTCATGGAAACGGCGTGACTCCAAATATTCGTGTTGCCATGACTGCCGAGCAGGAGCGTGCGATCTTTGCGTTGCGCAACGCGACGAATACCAAACCCGAAGACGAGAAAAACGTTATCAAGACAAAAGACGCCCAAATGCTGCGAGCGATCGACGCGCTGAAGGGCGTCATGACCTACGCGCAACAGAGCGCTCCGAAAGCCGAAGCGGTCAGGAAATAATCACGCTCGCGCAACATTGTAGGGCAACCGCTCCGGTTGCCGGTTTGGCAGGCGCAGCGCCTGCCCTACAATTCGCTTGTGAAAACCATTCTCGCCCTCGAAACGTCGTGCGATGAAACCGCGGTCGCGATCTTGTGCGGGCGCGACGATCACTCCGGTCCGGAGTTGCTCGCCAGCGAAGTGGCATCGCAAATCGCCGCGCACGAGAAATACGGTGGGATCGTGCCTGAGATTGCATCGCGCAACCATTTGCTATACGCGCCACGACTGCTCAATCGCACTGCAAAGGCGTCCAAGATCGATCTGTCAGATGTCGATGCATTTGCGGCGACGAGCGGACCCGGGCTTGCGAGTTCACTCATGATTGGCGCGTCGATCGCCAAGGGATTGGCGATTGGCTTTGCCAAGCATTATCTCGCGATCAACCATCTTGAAGGCCATTTGCTATCGCCATTTTTCAGTGGCGCAGATGGCGAGGCGGGAATCAGGCCGAACGTTTCGCTTATTGTGAGCGGCGGACACACGATGCTCGTTCGCGTGCGCGCGCTGTCTGATTATCAAGTGATCGGGCGTACCGTGGATGACGCTGCGGGCGAGGCTTTCGACAAGGTTGCCAAAATGCTGGGTCTCGGTTATCCCGGCGGCCCGGAAATCGAAAAGCGCGCCCGAGGCGGTGATCCGCATCGTTTTGATTTTCCCCGTAGCATGCCCGGGTCCGAGAACTTCAGTTTCAGCGGGTTAAAAACTGCGGTGCGATATTTGCTGCCAAAAATTGATGTCATCCCGAGCCGCAGAGACGGCGAGGGACCTCGCACTCGAAGCCGGGATGACCAGACGCCGATGCGTGATCAAACACCCTCTGAGAGATCCCTCGCTGCCGCTCGGGATGATCACGTACTGAATGATCTCTGCGCATCCTTCCAACAAGCGATCATCGACGTGCTTGTGAGCAAGACGATGGCGGCCGCACAAAAATACGGCGTTGAGTTGGTCACAATCAGTGGCGGCGTCAGTTGTAATCAGGAATTGCGGCGTCAACTGCAGGAAGCCTGCAGTCGCAACGGGTTTGAATGCAAAACCGCCGACGCATGGTTATGCACCGATAACGCGGCGATGATCGCATTCGTCGCCTTGTTACGATTGGAGGCGGGATTTCGATCGCAAGTAAGCGATGAGATCGACCCGAACCTGGCGCTGGTGCTGTAGCCGTTTCGCTGTGCGAAACGTCCCCACGGAATTGATCGCGGGTGTTGTGTTGCGTCGCTCACAGAGCGACGGGTACGGTCAATATTCGCGTTCGAGTAGATAATTGGCGAGCGCGTGCAGCGGTTCCGCGTCGCGCGTGTTCAATGTCGACACGGCATCATGTGCCTGGCGGGTGAGCCGCTGCGCTTCTGTGCGGGATTTCTCCAGTCCAATCACGGCCGGGTAGGTCGCCTTCTTTGCAGCGACATCTTTCCCAGCGCTCTTGCCGAGTACCTCTGAGGTCTGCGTTACATCGAGAATGTCGTCGATTATTTGGAAAGCGAGGCCGAGCCGCTCGCCAAATCGGGTGATTGCCGAAAGTTCCGCGGCGTTGGCATTGGCGCTCATCGCGCCGAGTCGTACCGACGTTTTCAAAATGGCTGCGGTTTTGTTTTTGTGAATGAATTGCAACTGCTGGCGCTTGACCCGCTTGCCTTCCGCTTCGAGATCGGCGACCTGACCAGCGATGAGTTTTTGGCTCCCCGCCGCGACAGCAATCTCGCGAAGTAACGTGGTCATGTCGTAACGCCGGCTCGGCATCGCTTTCGAGACAATTTCGAACGCGATCGTTAACAGCGCGTCTCCAGCGAGGATCGCAATGCCGTCGCCAAACACTTTGTGACAGGTGGGGCGACCGCGCCGAAAATCATCGTTGTCCATGCTCGGAAGGTCATCGTGCACGAGCGAATAGGTGTGGATGCATTCCAGCGCGCATGCGAGTGGAAGCGCATTATGCAGCTTGCCGCGGCAAGATTCCGCTGCCGCCAGGCAAAGAATCGGTCGCAGCCGTTTGCCGCCTGCAAATAGACTATAGCGCATCGCCTTGTGCAGTGTGACGGGCTTCGTATTCGCCTTTGGCAAATACCGGTCAAGCGCGCGGTCGATCAGCATCTGCCGAGTAATTAGATACGTTTTGAGATTCACGTTATGACCAAACGGAGAGTGGTGCTTGATTCTCGATACTCGATAGCGCAATGCCGCGCGACCTGTCCAGTACAGACCAGCCGATGCGGTCCATCGACGCACAGGGTCACCACGGCCCTCCGAAATCGCGCAGCTGTGCCCTAAGTTTTTGGCACGTCGCGTGTCATTCTTGGTGAAGCGATAAAGATGAAGGCTGCATTGCTCTACCGACCGCGCCGGCGATGGCTGTTCTGGATTGCATTTGCCTGCGCGGTTGGACTTCACGTGGGCGCGATGGTGATCGCACAGGGCAAGACCCACAACATCGTCGCGAAAGAATTCGAACCAGCCGGTGTTGACGTCGAGGTGCTCGAGCCAGAACAGCCGTCAGTGCAAGAGGCCGTAATGCCTCCAGTTTCGGAGCAAGCTCCTCCCGATCAAGATGCTTTCCCGGAAGAAAATTCAACGCCACCACCGGTTCGTCCGCCCAAAAAAACACGCGCTGCGATCGCCGTTCGCACGGCTGACAGGGGAGCAGTAGCGCCGTTTGGTTCGTTGAAAGCAATGGTGATGTACGCACCGCGCCCCGTATACCCGTACGAGGCACGCCGCCAACGAACAACAGGATCGGGAATTGCGCTGCTCACTGTCGATCCTGCCTCAGGTAACGTTACTGATGCGCGGATGACGCACAGCTGCGGAAGCGTCATTCTGGATAGTGCAACGCTCAGCGCCTTACGAGCATGGCGTTTCAAGCCAGGTACAGCTGGCAATATTCAAGTGCCGATTACATACACGCTTGCGGGAGCCTCGTATTGAATTTTTTGGAATGTCTTATCGCCGTCGCCTATCCGAGAATGTCGAAGTCGATGCGAATTGGGAAAGCAAAGAAAGGACAGCAATTTGAGGCCATCCTTCAGCGTTTTGAGATTCCGCTTCTTCAATATGCTCGGCGCATAACCCGCGATCACGAGAAGGCGAGAGATGTCGTTCAGGAAACGTTCATAAAGTTTCAGCGGAACGGTGCAGTAGATCGAGAGGACGAACCCGCAACGTGGTTGTTCACAGTTTGTCGAAATGCAGCGCTTAATGTTTGCCGAAAGGAAAGGCGAATAACATACCTCGACGAACAAACGCTCGAATCGCGCCCAGCCGAGCAACCGATGCCTTTTGATCGCGTTGAAGAAATAGAAGCGACGGGTTTTTTGTTGCGGATTGTTGCAACACTTCCGCCGCGACAACAGGAAGTGATTCAACTGAAGTTTCAGAACGACCTCAGTTATCAGCAGATCGCCGAAATCATGCGAACAAGCGCCAACAACGTGGGGGTGCTGCTTCACACGGCATTGAAGACGCTGCGGCAGCGCTATGGACACGTCGCGGAGGACTTTATTTCATTTAAACCAAGAACAACGGAAACGAGATGAACATAGATGACCCAAAACTGACTGCTTATGCCTTAGGTGAACTGGACGAGGCTGAAATTTCGGAAATTGCTCGTAGAATCGCCAGCTCTCCCGAAGCGCAGCGTTTCGTTGCCGATACGCAGCAGCTCGCGCAAGCCTTGAGATCGCAATACAACTTGGAACTAGAGACCGAATCCGTCGCGCGCGAAAGATTCATAACTAATCACGACGACTCTTTTTGGTCCAAAGCCGGGCCGCTCGCAATTGCGGCGGTTTTGGCGCTTTTGGCTGTGATTGGCGCTGTTGTATTTAGCACTAACAGGTACAGGTTAGCTTCACCGACGGCGCCGGGCTATTTTTCATCGCGGGAGACGGCTACCGCTCGACCTGAAGTGAGCCGGTTTGGTGCCGTTGAGGCAGAGGACACTGCTCAGCCGAGTCAAAACCTCCGGCGCGATGCTGATGCTGGTCCGTATGCTTACACTGGCGAGCGCCCGTTCGTCTCGGTGGCCAGCAGGCCTCGGTCCACTTTCCCACTTCTTGTGAATTCAGCTTCATATCTTGAGGTCCGGCGTTCCATCAATGCCGGCGTCCTTCCTTCCAAGGACGCAGTGCGCATTGAGGAGATGATTAACTACTTTCCTTACGAATATCCGCAGCCAAGCGAACACGAATCCTTCTCACTCAAGGTTGATGTTGTCGCTTGCCCTTGGGACTCAAGCCATCGGCTAGTACGAATTGGATTAAACGGCCGCCAGGCTATGGGTATCGCTGACGACAGCAATATTGAAGTAAGATTCAATCCGAGACGCGTCGCGGCGTACCGATTGATTGGGTACGACCGCCAGCCTTCTTCTAAACAGAGCGTGAACGAAGAGAAACGTGGCTCGAATCGTATTCCCGCCGAATACACGGTCACCGCTTTCTATGAAGCCATACTGCTCACGCAAAACGGCGCGACGGCTGACACACGAACTCCCGGTACTCCGGCGGAGCACTTGTTGTCTGCAAGACTGGACGTCAGGATGCCGGACATTGATGCAGTCCATTCCATCGAACGCGTCGTGACAGACACCGGATCTGGCTTTGCGGATGCGCCTCAGGATGTCAAATTTGCGGCCGCCGTTGCCGAATTTGCAATGATCTTGCGCGATTCTGAATACAGGGGAAACGCAACGCTAGAGAAAGTGATTGAATGGGCGCAGGAAGGAAAAGGCGCCGATGTGAATGGCTACCGTGCTGATTTCATCCAGCTCGTGCGCAAAGCGCAGTCGCTCAAGCGAGGTTAAACACGCTAGCCGCCACGATGCTGTACTGTACTGAGAGCCGTTCTTCCTTCGTGGGTCTGGGTCTTTAGTCCTTGGCCTGTTTCAAATGTTCTCCGCCGTTTCTGCAGTGGCGATGGGCTTTGTGCGCATCGCGAGAAACGCACCCACGATCAGAACAGCCGCGCTCCAAAGCTGCGGAATAGTGAGACGCTCATGGAAAACCCATGCGGAGAGCGCCATTGCGATAACGGGACAAAGAAGCTGGAGGGTTTGGGCCAGTGCGACTCCGATTTCCTGTATCGCGATGTAATACAAGACGTGGGCAAGCGTGATGCAG
>DATBDI010000097.1:0-11120 GCA_036270025.1 Candidatus Udaeobacter sp.
GGTACCGCAGGCACGCGAAATGCACGTTCCAGATCGGGACGTGAGGACCGCAAGATCCAAACTCCGGCGCAAACAAGCATGAATGCAAACAGCGTTCCAATGCTGGTCATCTCACCGACAATGTCCTCCGGAATGAGTGCGGCGAAGATTCCAGTGAATAAAAAGAAAAGAATGTTCGATTTGTACGGGGTTCTAAATTTTGGATGCACGTCGGAAAACGTTTTCGGGACCAGTCCATCGCGACTCATCGAATAAAAAACGCGTGATTGGCCAAGCAACATCACGAGAATCACGGATGAGAAGCCGGCAAGGATGGCAACTGTGACAGACTTTGAGAGCCATTCATATCCAGGCATGTATTTCGTGATCGCGAACGCGACGGATGCTTCACGGCCATGGCTGCGGAAGTCCTCCACGGTCGCGACTCCGCTCAAGACGTACGAGAAGAGCACATAAAGAATCGTGCAAATTACCAGGGAACCGAGGATGCCGATCGGCATGTCACGCTTAGGGTTTCGCGCCTCTTGCGCCGCGGTGCTCACGGCATCAAACCCGATGTACGCGAAAAACACAACGCCCGCGGCGCCGAGGATGCCGAGAATTCCTCCGTACGCGTGGGTGATGCCTTGCGGTGTGACGTACGTGGTCGGCGCTGGAATGAGCGGCGTGTGGTTCGCCGGGTTCACAAAGTGCCACCCGATGCCGATCACGAGCAACACGATACTTACCTTCAAAACGACGATGATACCATTTACGAATGCCGATTCTTTGGTACCGCGAATCAGCAGTAGCGTCAGTAGTAGCAGGATGAACACGGCCGGCATGTTCATGATGCCGTGAACACCGCTGTTGACGTCGTGTTCAAAAGGCGAGTGCGCCCATTGGTAGGGTATGCGCAAGCCGAACCAGTCGAGGACCCGATTTGCATATTCGCTCCACGCAATCGCCACGGTCGCCGCGCCGACGGCGTACTCGAGGATCAAATCCCACCCAATGATCCATGCTACCAATTCCCCCATCGTGGCGTAGGAATAGGTATAGGCGCTGCCGGCGACTGGGATCATTGACGCAAATTCGGCGTAACACAGGCCGGCAAATGCGCAGCCCAATCCTGCGACAATGAAGGCGAGCACCACGGAAGGACCCGCACGATCGGCGATTGCCGCGGCCGTTCGCACGAACAGACCCGCGCCGATGATTGCTCCAATACCCAGCATGACCAAGTTAATCGGCCCGAGGGACCGTTTGAGGCTATGTTCCCCAACGTCCTGCGCCTCTGTCATCAGCCGCTCCAACGATTTTTTTGCGAATAAACCTGCCATGCGTTGTGTTCTCCTTCGCTAGCTAACGGGCGGCTTCCCGGTTCGGCTTCGACTTTGATTTGCGTTTTTCCAGAGGAAATAAACCGGCACGCCTGTCAGCACGATGATCAGTCCCGGCCACGTAGTGGCCGTTTGATAGATAAACAGCACGACAAGAATGATCGTCGCGCCAATTATGTACAGCGCGGGCACGACTGGATAGCCAAACGCCTTGTACGGCCGCTCAGTGTCCGGCTGCTTTCGGCGCAGCAAAAAGATCCCGATGATTGTCAAAATATAAAAGATCAGCGCGGCCGAGATAACGTAGTCAAGCAAATTGCCGTAGAGATTGCCGTAGCCGGTCACGTTGCCGGCGGCATCTGTTTTGACCGTGCGTGGCAGAACGAGTGCGCCAGCCCAAATGCCTTGGAAAACGAGCGCCCACGCTGGGACGCGGCATTTATTTAACTCGCCGACCCGTCGAAAGAACAAACCGTCTTTGGCCATGGCATAGTAGGCGCGAGCACCAGCAAGGATCAGTCCGTTATTGCAACCGAATGTTGAGATCATGATCGCGACCGCCATGATCGCGGCGCCGGCGCCGGGAAAAATTACGTTTGCCGTTTCTGACGCGACGCGATCGCTCGGCGCGTTTTGGATTGCATTGAATGGCAGCGTCGCGAGGTAAGCGACGTTAGCGAGTAGATAAAGTCCGATCACCAGAAACGTGCCAAACGCGAGTGAGAGCGGCACGTTGCGCCGCGGATTGACAACTTCGCCTGCAGTAAACGTGATGTTGTTCCACGCGTCTGCAGAGAACAACGAATTCGTCTGCGCCACACAAATTCCGACAAACAGGCCAAACGCGGTCGCAGCCGTTAACCCTGCGGCGACATCCTGTAAATTGCCCCGCACGGTCCAGATATCTTTGAAGTTTTCCGAGGCTGCGCCGGATTTTAACCCGACGATGATGCCCAGCACGATCAGCGCGATTAGCGCGCCAGTCTTGGCCGTGGTGAAAACGTTTTGCACAAGCTTGCCGACTTCAAGGCCACGCGTGTTCGTGTATGTCAGAAATCCGATCAGCGCCAACCCGACGAGCTGCGCCGTTGAAAGAGACAACGCGTACCCTCCAAATCGGATCGGCGCGATGATGTAACTGCTCTCAGACACCCACGGAACGAGCACTCCCGTGTAACGCGCGAATCCAACTGCGACCGCTGCGATCGTGCCAGTCTGAATCACGAGAAAAAGTGTCCAGCCGTAGAGAAATCCCCACAGCGGTGAGAATGCTTCGCGAAGATACACATATTGTCCGCCGGCCTTCGGCATCATCGCAGCCAGTTCGCCATAGGACAGCGCGGCCGTCAGTGTGAGCAATCCGGTCACGACCCAGACGACGAGCAGCCAACCCGGCGAGCCGACCTGTCGCGCGATAATCGACGATACAATAAAAATTCCGGAGCCGATCATGGAGCCGGCGACGAGCATCGTTGAATCGAGCAGTCCCAGTCCCCTGACCAATTTTTGTTCGCCTGCAGGCACTTCAGTGATTGCTGTCGTCATTGAGCCGGAGAGTTAATCATCACCGGCCTCTATAGTGCAATGCCAAAAAAAGGCGCGCCTGCCTTTCTCATGCGGCAATCCATTAGCCACACAAAAATGTTTTACGTGTAAAAAAGAAGCGTGTAGTCTCCGTCCCCTGCGGTTTCTGAATTCTGCATATGGCTCGAAGGGTTGCATCGATTTCCTGCGTGGCAGTGCTGTTGCTGCTTGAATGCTTTGCCGCACCGCAGGGCGCCTGCGCGCGAGGTGCCCCGCAATTTCAAGCCCTGCCACTGGTGCGTTCGCGACAAAACCATTTGCTTGTGCGCGCGTTCATAAATGGGAAACCCGCCTGGCTCACGGTTGATAGCGGCGCGCCCGTAAGCGCAATCGCATTGGATCGACGACAGTATTTTCGTCTTAAACCAGCAACAGCGGAATCGAATTTGCCCGCGCGCGTTCAGATTAACGGCGGGTTCAACAATGTGGCGATCGCACATGAGTTGCGGATTGGCGGACTGGCGCTGATCGATGAACCACTGGTTACGGTCGATCTTGGCGGCTCGATTCGCGCTGCCCGACTGGCTAACGAACAGCAAATCGACGGCATCATCGGGGCCGACATTCTTTTTCCCACCGAGGCGGTGCTGGATTGCGAACGGCAATTGCTGATTCTAAAAATGGATCCCAACATCGCCGGCAGCGCACCCGGTCTCAACCGGCGCGGATTGAAAGCTGTTCCGATTCAAGTCAGTGAAGGTTACAATCTCTACGTCAATGGCTCTGTGAACGGGACACCGGCCAGGTTGATGGTCGACACCGGCTCGTTCACCACGCTATTGCACCGGTCGTTCGTTCGCCGCATGCGGATCGCGACTTACGAGACGCAATATAGTTCGTCGGCTGTGAACCTGAAAGAACGCGGCGTGCGCGTGGCGCGCATCCGGAAATTGTCAGTCGGCTCGGTTGATATTTTTGGCAAGGACGTCGGTGTGATTGATCTGGAAGGACTGATCCATAATGGATTGCTGGAAGGTTCTCCGCCGGTCGCTGGTCTGCTCGGTGCAGAAACCTTGAGACGGCACCACGGCATCATCGACTTCGGCACGCGGACACTCTATTTGAGGCGATAAGGCCGATCGCAAATCGGCTTTGTCATTCCGCCGCCGATCGCCGCGCCATTCTTGTATCCGTTCTTCTTGTCATTCCATTCGAAGTTGAGGAATCTCTCGCTCTTCTGCTCATGATCGAAATAAAACAGGCGTTCGTTTTAGGCGCAGGCCTTGGCGCGCGATTACGGCCGTTGACTGATGAATTGCCAAAGCCGCTCATCCCGATCTTCCAAAAACCGTTAATTACTTTCGCGATTGATCATCTCGCGGCTGTTGGAATTAACAAGTTCGTCGTCAATACCCACAGGCATCCGAAGCTATTCGAAGACTTTTTTCACGGAAGTGATTACGCCACTCATTCGGTCAGACTTGTTCATGAACCGCTGCTGTTGGAAACCGGCGGCGGGATCAAGAATGCAGAACAGTATCTCGGCAGCGATTCATTTTTAACCTACAGCGGCGATATCCTAACCGACGTCAGCCTGCAGCCGCTGATCGAAGAGCATCTGCGCCGCGGCAACGACGTGACGCTCGCATTGCGCGACACCGGGTTGGCGTCACATGTGGCGGTGCGTGATCATCGCGTTGTAGACATCGCGAACCGCTATGGGGTGCCCGGAAATCTCGACTTCGCGAATATCGCCGTTTGGAATTCAGCAATTTTCAAGAGAATTCCGCCCCAGAAAAAGATTTCGTTCATTCCGATTGTCACAAAGTGGATCGACGAAGGCGGCAAAATCGGCGGACTGGTGATGAACGACGGGAACTGGTTCAACATCGGCTCGCGCACCGAATATCTGAATGTGCATCGCCTAATCGTCCGGGATCATTGGAAGCCGCATTACGTCGCGATTGACCACTGGCCTCAGCGCGTCGCCGAATCAGCCACCGTCGATGCCACGGCAGAATTACGCGGCTGTTCTGTAGTCGGAGAACATTGCCGGGTCGGCGCCAAAACTATTCTCGACGACACAATTTTGTGGCCGGAGTCAGAAATTGCTTCCCAAACGCAGCTTCAGGGTTGTATTGTCCGCTCCCAAAAAAAGGCCAGCGGCATTCATCGCGACATCGATATCTGACTTTCACCAATGAGAACCGCGCTGCTCCTCCGACAAACGCGAATGCATTTTCCGCGCTTGGATGTCGCCGAAATAAAGATCGCGCCGATCCAAAAGGGGGGATCCGATCGGAAGTTTTATCGCATTCGCTGCTCGGCAGAACAGGCATTGATCCTGGTCAAATACAATTTGGATCGGGAAGAGAACCGGCAGTACGTGACGATCGCGAGTTTTCTCGCCAAACACAGCATCCGCGTGCCCGAAATTTATTTCCATGACTCCACTGAGGGTTTGATCTGGCTCGAGGATTTGGGCGAGCGCGATCTCTACAGCTATCGCACGGACCAGTGGCTGGTTCGCGGCGCGTTCTATGAATCCGCTCTCGATCAAATCGCGACGCTGCACGCGTTGCCAGAAGAGGTTTGCATTCAAATCAAGCAGCATTTGCCTGCCGAGTTCAATGCGGAGGTTTATGGCTGGGAGCAGAATTATTTTTTTGAAAATTGCCTTGGCCGTTATTTCAAAGTTGATGCCACGAAAGTCGCCAGCCTGTCGCAGTTGCCGGCCTTAAGTGAAATCGCGGAACGTCTTGCCGCGTTCCCGAGAGTTTTGGTGCATCGTGATTTTCAATCGCAAAATACTATCATTCGCAACGCGCAGGCCTATCTGATCGACTTTCAGGGAATGCGTCCCGGCCTGGCCGAATATGATCTGGCTTCGTTAATATACGATCCGTATATCGACCTTTCAGATGATGAACGCGCCGGGTTGATCGCGTATTATCGCGGCCGGCAGCTTGCAAGCGGAATCATTCTCAATGGCGACTTCGATTTGAAGTTGCGCCTTTGCGCGATGCAACGCCTGATGCAGGCGCTCGGCGCCTATGCATTCCTTGGGCTCGTGAAAGGTCACAAACATTTTCTGGAACATATTCCCAGAGCAATGCGTACGCTGCGCGATACGGTTGGGCAGATCGACGGCCTCGAGCCATTGGCGGCGTGCCTCGCGGATCTTCGACAGTAACGTGGCAATTTTAGAGTCGGGGACTGCCTGCCGCCTACCCGCTGGCGACGAACGGATTAGTTCTGCGCTCGGTTCCGATGTTCGTCGGCGGACCGTGACCGGGAAGTACTGTAACGTCGTCGCCGAGCGGGAATAATTTATTCCTGATTCCCGTGATCAGCAGATCTATATCGCCGCCGGGCAAATCGCCTCGCCCGATGCTCCCGGCAAAGAGGACATCGCCGCCGACGAGCAACGTGTCGTTTCGCGAAAAGAAACAAAGACTGCCGGGGCAATGGCCGGGTACTTCCAGAATTTGAAACTCGGTGCCGAGAAAATTTCGGCTTGGTGTTTCTTCGATAAAAAAATCCGGCTTCGCCGGTTCGATTTCGAGTTCAAAACCAAAACTGCGAAAAAATTCGCGATCTGAAATCATCGGTGCTGTGAACGGATGACAACCGATCGGGCAGCTAAACTGTTGCTTAATCCCGGCAACATCCTGAACATGATCGATATGCCCGTGCGTCAGCAACAAAAGGCCTGGCGCGACTTTGAGTGAGCGCAGCCAGTCGCAGGCGCCTTGAGGCGCGTCAAAGAGGATAAAGCCCTCTGGCGCTTCAAACAGATAACAGTTCGTTTCGAAAATGCCGCCGCAAAAAGTTTCGTAACGCATTGTGATTCACTGCAGGCAATCGGTGCCTACAACTGGAGCGGTGACCTTTTACGAATAATTGAATGTTCGCTATTCTCCATTGTCTCATTCCTACTCACATGTCCACCGCCTGTCATCATCTTGCGTTTGATCGCGAAATCTGCCAAGGTGGGAAACCGGTTAATTACAAATGAAATCACGTTTCCAACGAAGCCTGGCGCTTGGCGCCGTCCTTTTTGCAGCCATAATCGCGAGCCCACCGGCGATAGCGACGTCGAAGGAAACGATCGCAATGTCCGTTGGACGGCTTTTGGAGGAAGGCCAGTACACGCGGCAAAAACTGAATGAAGAGGTTTCGAAAAAATTCCTTCAGACATATCTGGAGATGCTCGATTTCAGCCATCTGTTTTTCACGCAAGCGGACGTGGATGCGCTCAATGCCAAATACGGCAATTCCATCGCCGGGGATGTTTTACTCGGCACGCTGAAACCGGCTTACGACATTTACGCTCTGTACACAAAACGCGTTGACGATCGCGTCGCGAAGATAAAGGAACTGATCAAGCAGCCGATCGATTTTAAGAGCAGCGCAACGGTCGAGCTGAGTCGCCAAAAAGCCCCGTGGCCGAAGGACGATGCAGAAGCCGACCAACTTTGGCGCGGTCGTATTACAAACGAACTGTTGCAGGAGCATCTGAGCGAGCACCCCATCGAGCCCGCGCCGCAACTCGTTACGCGTCGTTATGATCGGCTCGCCAAGAATGTTCACGAGCAGGACAAGGACGAGCAGATGAAGCTTTTCCTCGACGCCCTTGCTCAGGCATACGACCCGCACTCGGAGTACCTGAGTAAGGCGGACATGAAGAACTTTAGTATTAACATGGGCCTGTCGCTCGTTGGCATCGGGGCCATGCTTCGCTCCGAAGATGGCTACGCAAAAATTGAGAGCCTGGTTCCTGGAGGGCCTGCGCAGGCTGATGGCCGCCTGAAGGTAGGTGACCGAATTACTGCCGTTGCGCAGGGTCCGGCAGAGTACGTCGACGTGCGGGAAATGCGGTTGGACAAGGTGGTGGAGATGATCCGCGGGAAAAAAGGCACGCGTGTGCGATTGCTGGTAATTCCTTCGGACGCTACTGACCCGTCTCGTCGGAAAAATGTCGAGCTGGTGCGGGACGAAATTAAACTGAAAGATCAGGAAGCCCGGGCAGACATCATCATCAGGAAAGATGAGAACGGCGAGCCGATAAAGCTCGGCTGGCTCACGTTGCCTTCCTTCTATGCAGACATGGACAAACACCAGAAGAGCACCACGCGCGACGTGCTTGCCTTGCTGAAGCGGCTGAAGAAAGAAAACATCGGCGGACTGGTAGTTGATCTCCGTCGCAATGGCGGCGGCTCGCTCGAGGAAGCGCTGTCGCTCACGGGCTTGTTTTTAAAATCGGGGCCAATCGTCCAGACGAAAGATTATAACGGCAGCATCAGGATTTCTTCTGATCCGGACGCTAACATCGCTTATTCCGGCCCCATGGTCGTGTTGACCAGCCGGCAAAGCGCGTCGGCGAGCGAAATTTTCGCAGCTGCATTGCAGGATTATGGCCGCGCGGTCATCGTTGGAGACAAAAGCACATTTGGAAAAGGCACTGTACAAACGATCCTCCCGATCGGCCGATTCGCTTCGCTGCTGGGCAGCCATTCCGACGAAGACGGCGCACTAAAGCTCACGATCCAAAAATTTTACCGGGTCGCCGGCGGCTCGACGCAACTACACGGTGTCGCTTCGGACATCGTGGTGCCGAGCTTGAGTGATCTGCCCGAGTTTGGCGAAAGCGCGCTGAAGAACGCACTTCCTTACGACGAAGTTGCAAAGGCGAAATATACGAGATGGTCCGACAGCCATTCGTTATTTGTGGACCAACTGCGTCGCCGCTCGGAAGAGCGGGTCAAGAACGATCCCGAATTTCATTATGTGATGGAAGACATGGGTCGTTTGCGTCACAAGATCGATGACAACCGGACTACCCTGAACGAAGACGTGCGCAAAAAGGAAACCGCCGACGACAAGCTTCGCAAGGAAACGCGGTCGAAAGAGCGACTGGCGCGAAACCAGGAGGAGCCGCGAATCTATCGCGTGACGCTGGACACCGTCGACAAACCGAATCTGCAGTTGATCATGTACCCCGGCAAATTGGCCGAGGCGAAAAAGAATGGTGTAACGCCAAAAGTCGACCCTGAGGCTGCCTCGGATGCAGATTCCGATTTGGTCGGAGGCACAGATACGCAAGGCGACAACAAGGATCCTGTGATCGATCCGGAGCGCGATGAGGCGCTTAATATTTTAGCAGACCTCGTTGAGCTCTCGCGCGGTCCAAAAACGGCCAGCGCAAATCCGAACGCCAACGCCAACCATTGAGCGGGGTGAGGCAGACAATCCTGTCTGCCATCAAATGTAAGGCGCGCACACAGAATTGTCTGTGTCACATCCTAGCGCCACCAGGGAAATGGTGGTGGCGGCGGCATAAAGCGCGGTCCGAACCGCGGGTCTGCAAATCTGTCCCCGCCTCGTGTGTATGGTGATTGTCGATATTGCAACTGCCCCAGGTAGCGCCCGGTCGGCGTCCGGCCAAAAACAGTAACAGGCGTTCCGATTTCGACAGCGTTGAAAAACGCAATGGCGTATTGTTCCGGCATCCGCACACAGCCGTGCGATGCAGCGTAGCCCGGCAAATAGCCTGCATGCATTCCGTCAGCGCTGTGAAAGCGCATGAAGTAATGCATCGGCGCCGGAATAAATTTGCCGCCACGCGGCACAGACATATCGGCATCGGCGTCGGCTACGAGCGTGTTTGCGTACGCGTCGACGATTTTCCCGTACATGCTTGAGTAATGGTTTCTTTCCTTCTCAATAATCTTGAATGAACCCGTCGAAGTAAGGTGCCCGTAACGGCCGCTCGAGATCGGCGACGCCAACACAGGCCGCCCGTCTCGAAGTAGATACGCCCTCTGTTGCCCTAAATCGATCTCGACTGACGTTTCGGCGCGCAGCCAGACGGCTGCGCAAAAGAACATTGAGAGCCCTAGAACCATCCTCATACTGGTTTTGAACCCGCGCGACGCGTGAAAGTCTCAGAAGAGCCTCGTATCTGAAGGAGCACAAGGCTGGCAGCCTGTGCTCCCCAGAGTGAATCTACACCGCAATAGGCGCTTTGATCGACGGGTGCGGGTCGTACCTCATGAGTTCGAAATCTTCGAACCTGAACTCGCGAATATTCTTGATGGATCCGCTCAATGTCATCTTTGGCAACGGTCGGCAGTCCCTGGACAGCTGCTCGCGTGCCTGGTCGACATGATTTTTGTACAGGTGCAGATCGCCGAAGGTGTGAACGAAATCTCCCGGCGCAAGGTCGGCAACTTGGGCCACCATCATCGTAAGCAGGGAATACGACGCGATGTTGAATGGCACGCCCAAGAAGAGATCAGCGCTGCGCTGGTAAAGCTGGCAGCTTAATTCGCCGTCTTGCACATAAAATTGAAACAGCACATGACACGGCGGAAGCGCCATCTCGTCGATCTCAGCGGGGTTCCAGGCGCTGACGATGAGTCGGCGACTCTGCGGATTTGATTTGATCTCCGCGATCACCTTGTCGATTTGGTCGACGCGCACACCGTTTGCGCCTCGCCAATCGCGCCATTGCGCCCCGTACACGCGACCGAGATCCCCATTCTCGTCGGCCCACTCGTCCCAGATCGTCACCCCGTGCGCCTTGAGGTAACGAACGTTTGTATCGCCGCGCAAAAACCAAAGGAGCTCATAGATGATCGATTTAATGTGCAGCTTTTTTGTCGTGAGCAGCGGGAACCCTGGCCCGCTATCGCGAAGATCAAATCGCGTCTGCGCGCCGAAAACCGACAATGTTCCCGTTCCTGTCCGATCTGCGCGGGAGTGGCCTTTCTCAAGCACCAACCGTAGAAGATCGTGATATTGTCGCACGCAGAAATTTTATCGCTGCACGCGAATTCGCGAAACACAATTTCTTTGTGTCGCTCACATAATTCACGCAGGAAATCGTTCTGGGGAGCACAAGGCTGCCAGCCTGTTGGTCTCGGCAGCTTGCCGAAACGAAACGGGGCTGAGCGTGTTGCTCGGAATTGTCCGTAACGATGTTGCCGCAGCAATGTGCGCTCCAGACAGAGGAAGCGCGCCGCGTTGACGCAAGCGTCACTCGCGAGGCGGGCAAAATCGAGCCGAATTGTCTCGAATCCCTAACGAGTCGAATCGTCGGCTGACTGCGTTAAGCTTTGGTCAGTAGGTAGTTAACTTGGTAGTTGCCGTGCTGGCCCGCGGCTTGCTGAGCATCTTCCTGGATTAAAGTCTCGCTACGGCGAGCCGTCGGGCCGCGAGACTGAACCGAGAAAGGATTTTTAATTTATGGCTAAAGTTTTAGGTATCGAT
>DATBDI010000098.1:0-3212 GCA_036270025.1 Candidatus Udaeobacter sp.
GCCGCCAACCTGGATCATCCATGCATCGTTCCGATTTACGAAGTGGGCGAGCGCGACGGCTCCTGTTACTTCAGCATGAAGTTCGTCGAAGGCGGTCAGCTTGATGAAGTGGTCAGGCGCAAGCCGATTTCGATCCGGCAGGCAGCGGAACTCATCGCGAAAGTAGCCCGCACCGTACATTACGCACATGAACACGGGATTGTGCATCGAGACATCAAGCCGGGAAACGTTTTGCTTGACGCAGAAGGGGAACCACATCTGACCGACTTTGGCCTGGCACAATTAGTTGAATCCGAGAGCACGGTCACGCGTACGATGGAAGTGATGGGCACGCCCAGCTACATGGCACCAGAACAAGCCCTGGGAAATAACGCCGCTGTCAGCAGCGCGACAGACATTTACGGTCTTGGCGCCGTCCTCTACCAACTGCTAACCGGGCATCCCCCGTTTGCTGGAGGAACAACATTTGAAACCGTGCGACTGGTCTTGAACACGGAGCCGCGCACGCCGCGCCTGTTAAATCCAAAAATAGATCGCGAGCTTTCCACGATTTGCCTGAAGTGCCTGGAGAAAGATCCCAAGCACCGATATGCCTCTGCACTCGCCCTGGCGGAAGATTTGGAACGCTGGCTAAAGCACGAACCAATCCACGCGAAGCGAAGTGGATTTTTCACCCACGCCCGCAAATGGGTGCGACGTAATCCAACCAGCGCACTACTCGTAGCGTCCCTGATCGCTTTGGCAGCGGCCATGGGCTGGAATGTTTGGGAAAGCCAACCGGTCAGCGGTGGCGCGAGGAGCGGAATCGCCGTGCTTCCCTTCGAAAATCTGAGCCACGATCCAGATAACGCCTATTTCGCAGACGGTATCCAAGAGGAAATCCTGACGCGATTGACTAGCATCGCGGGTTTAAAAGTCATTTCACGCACCTCCACGCGGCAGTACCAGAGCAAAACCAGGAATCTCGCTGAAATCGCGAAGCAACTTGGCGTAGCGAACATTGTTGAGGGTAGCGTGCAAAAAGCGGCCGATCAGGTGCGGGTCAATGTACAGTTAGTTAACGCGCAAACCGATTCCCACCTATGGGCAGACACCTACGACCGGAAGTTGACTGACATCTTCAGTGTTGAGAGTGAGATCGCCAAACGAATCGCAGAATCGTTGCAAGCGAAGCTCACTGGTGGCGAGGAGCAAGCGTTAGCAATTCAACCGACAAGCAATCCGGAGGCTCACGATGCCTATCTGCGCGGCCTGGCTTTTGAAGCACGTAGCACGTACTCAAACGATGCCCTAAGGAAAGCCATCGATTCTTATGAACAGGCGGCCCAGCTCGACCCGAACTTTGCGCTGGCTTGGGCCCGACTTTCTCGTGCGGACGCGAATCTTTACTTTATCCGCGCGGACCAAAGCGCTACTCGGCGCGACGCGGCGAAGGAGGCGTTAGAGAAAGCGCAGAAACTCCAGGCGGACCTGCCCGAAACCCTGCTCGCCTTGGGTTATTATCAATACTGGGTGCTGCGTGATTACAGGCTCGCTGAAACCACCTTTGGGCTCCTCCGCAAAATCTTACCAGGCAGCAGCGAGGTGCCATTTGCCTTGGGCTCAGTTGCCCGACGCCAAGGAAACTGGGATGCAAGCATTGCCTACTGCGAAGAAGCCCTGGCCATGGACCCACGTAACGTGGAGTTATTGAGCAATACAGCATGGACTTATGCCATGCTTCGGCGATTTCCAGCCGCCTTAGAGCTGTACAATCGGGCGTTGGACATTATGCCCAACGATCCCGATCTGATCACTGCAAAGGCCAGCGTCTATCAGGCGGAGGGTAACCTGCAGGAAGCCGCTAGGCTTTTGCCACAACTAAGTGCAGACACTCCACCTCTCAATGCTTTAATAGTCAAAATGACTCAGTTGAGACTTGAACGAAACCACGGTGAGGCCATCCGTTTGCAGCAAGCCCGACTGGCTCAATTCCAGTTCGCTCCTGAGATTGACAAGGCCACCAATCGCGTGATCCTGGCTTTCGCTCAGCGCCTTGCTGGCGATACGGCTGGGGCAAAGGCTACAGCTGAAGAGGCACGCAACATACTGATGCCGCTTTGCAAAAATCAGCCGGATAACTCCTTCTTTGCACAACAGTTCGCCCTTGCCAACGCCGTGTTCGGAGAAAAGGAGGCGGCACTAAAGGAAGCGGATCGCGCGATCATGCTTTTGCCCAGTGCCACAGACCCACTATCCGGGCCCACCCGCGAAGAGGTCCTGGCGTTAATTCAGATGATCTTCGGCGAGACTAGCCGTCCGATCTCAACTCTCACACGGCTGTTACAAACGCCATACATCAGCTGGCTTTACGGCCCGATGCCCGTTACGCCAGCGCTTCTGAGGCTCGATCCAATCTGGGACCCGTTGCGCGCCGATCCCGCTTTCCAGAAGCTCTGCGAGGAAAAGCAGCGGTGAAGACACGAATTACACGAATCGTCACGAGACACGAATTGCACGAATTGTCACGAACACGGCTGATCAATTGGTGTGAACTAGTGAAATTCGTGTCTCATCTTCTAAATTCGTGAAATTAGTGTCGTCGTTTCGCTTCGTTAGTCTCCTTGTCTTTTTGCCGGTCGTTCCAATCAATCCGTGGTTCCCAGGTCATCTGCACTTTCCGCGTAACCTCACACCGGATTTTACGCACACCTCAGTGAACGGCCAGAAATGAGTTCTCAATGACGAGAAATCAAAGAAGGCAAAAACAAGAAAAGGAGAATTCGATTATGAAAACTCAAAATATTCAGGTCGAACCAGCAGGTCCACCCGTCACTTCGACAACTGCTGGACTTCTGATCCGATTGAACAGTTACCGGGCAGCAGTCTTTGCTCTCTTTTTCGCCGGCGTAACCCTGCTTGGCACGAGCGCTGCATCGGCAGGCACAATCACCGTCATCAACACCAATGACAGCGGCCCAGGCTCGCTGCGCCAGGCGCTGGTTGACGCAAACAACGGCGACACGATCGACTTCGATTCCTCGCTCGAGGGACAGACAGTCACGCTGACCAGCGGCCAACTGCTCGTGAACAGGAGCGTAACCATCAGCGGTCTTGGCGCGGACAATCTGACAGTGGACGGCAACGCCAACGACCGCGTGTTTTACATCAATCTAGGCAACACCGTCACCATCTCCGGCCTGACTATTATGAATGGGTCCACCAGCGGCGGC
>DATBDI010000099.1:0-3762 GCA_036270025.1 Candidatus Udaeobacter sp.
GGCGGCCGGAATCCTAAAACAGGCCGGGCTGGATTTGCGACGGTTCCATGGCGCAACCAGTGCGCTTGAGCGGGAGTTCTATCTCGACGCTCATCGCTGGGTCACATCCGATGATTATTCCTGGCCGTTTTCGTTCTTAAATGTTTGCCAGGTGCTGAATCTCGCGCCGGAAACCGTTCGTGAGGAGGTGCTCGGTGACCTCTCGTTGGGCGCTTTCGGTTATTGGAGCCGGCGCTGCGGACGCGCGGGGCGCAGATTTAAGAACTTTCTTAGCAACATTTTCACAAACGAACGCGCCACCAACGTCGCTGAGCCGGTCACCTAGCGTATGCATTGAACCATGAAAGCACACGTCTTTGTTCAGAAGTTGCGTCAAATCTTGCGGCCAGTTGCCAGAACCCATCTCATAAATAGGAACGGGTGCGTTGCTGGAGATTTGGCTCGGCGGCAAGGCGCGAGGAGGGAGAATATCCTTCATGGATCTTTGAGCGACGAGCAACGCCGCCGCCGCGCCAAATCTCCAGGAACCCGGCGGGCAGACATGTGGCGGGCTGCTGGCCGCGTTGCTCCTCAATTACAGAGCGCTACGGCTATGCTCTTTCGTCGCGCCTTGCCAGCCGCCCGCCACAAGTCTGCGCACCTCGTTTCTATTTATGAGATGGGTTCCAAGGAGTCCGCCTGCAGACACGATCCGCTGCTCATCAACACCTTGGCCGCATTCAATTTCCGTCCCCCTATCCTGCTCGAGTTTCCTGGGGAACGACTCGCGCGCATCCCCCACTCCGCGTAATGAACGTCACCACCATAGTTCTAGTCAACGGTCTTTGGATGACCGCGCTCAGTTGGGAGCATTGGGTCAAACACTACTCGGACAAAGGTTATAGCATCATAGCCGCAAACTGGCCCGGCATGGAAGGTGACATTGAACTACTGCGGCGCGATCCAAGCGGCTTCGCGAATCTTGGACTGACTCAAGTTGTTGATCATTACGAACAAATTATTCGCGACCTCGAAAGTCCGCCGATCATCATCGGATATGGCTTCGGCGGTTTGGTGACACAAGTTCTTCTCGACCGCGGTTGGGGCGCCGCCGGTGTGACGATTGGCAGTGCTCCTTTAAGGGGAATTGCCCGGCTGCCGTTGTCGATGTTGAAGCTGGCGTTCTCAGTTCTCGGCGATTCTTTCAATAGTCACGAGACTATTTCGCTAACTCCGAAACAATTTCATCGCGCGTTTGCAAACTCGCTGACGGAAAGCGAATCGCTCGATGTCTTTAAACGTTACATCGTGCCGGCTCCGAATCGGGTTCTGTTGCAAACAGCGTTCGCAAATTTCACTCGGCACACTGCAATCACCGTCAACTTTCGGAACGACACGCGCGCGCCGCTGCTCATGGTGGCAGGCGGCAAGGACCGCATCGTGTCCAGTTCAATCGTGAAAGCAAACTTTGACTTGTATCGAGAATCGAAAGCCGAAACCGATTACAAGCAATACCCCGAGCAAACGCACTTCACCCTCCTTCAGGAAACTAAAGTCGCAGACTACGTGCTCGGTTGGGCGCTCTACCGCTCCAATGGGTCGAAGCTAACCGCAAGTCCCAATCGGACCGACAGCTGGTCGGTTAAGCTCTCAACCTAAAGAAAAGGAGATCTAATATGCCAACTACAACCACCGCACCTACTGCTACAAAAACTACTGCGTCACCAGCAACGGCAAAAGGCGCTAAGCCACGTAAACCATTGCCTGCGCCGAACAGTGACTTCTACTATCTCTACGAAACCCTGCCAGCGGAGGAGCTGGCCATCGTCAAGCGCGTGCGCGAGTTCATGGAAACCAAAGTCGCGCCCGTCATCACTGACTACTGGGTGAGAGATGAATTTCCGTTCGATCTACTCCCGGCGGTGAAGGAACTGGGCATCGGTGGCGTTGAAGCTCGAGAACGAGGAATTCGCGCCGCGTACGATCGGCGGAGGCCAAGGAAGCGTTCATGGCCTTCATGGAGAAACGTAAGCCGAACTTCGCGAGAGCGAACGAAATCGAACCGTTCCGCGCGGCTTAAAATCAACTCCTAGTCGCGAAGAAGCGAACAGCCGCGATTTATTCGCGTTCCAATTCCGCTTTGACTTGCTCCCAGGGAATTAGTGGCTTGCCGGCATTTTCCGCAATGGCTGACTCCAGATCACGCAAATCTTCGAGGTCTTCAACGCGCTGTTGAAGTCGCGCCACGGCCTGATTGAGCGTCTCAATCTTTTCGAGAATCGCAGGTTCAGTCATAAGGTTATTTCATATAGCTTAGCTTTGTTTTGCAAATAAACGATGAAGCTACCGAGCCGCAATGATCTGATCGTCGAACAGGAGAAAATCATCGGGTATCTTTTGAATCTGAACCACCCTTATGGAGCGACAAGAGCAAGTTTCTTCGTGGCGCTCGGGTTCAGTGTTGAATCGTGGAGCGTTTTTGCGGATACGCTCCGCGAACATGGCCGCGCTCACGAAATCGTAGCATCCCGCGAAACTGGTTATGGCCCGCGTTATGTAGTGGAAGGAGACCTGCGAACGCCTTCGGGTGCTCAAGTTTCTATTCGTTCGGTCTGGCAGTTCGATCATGGCAGTATTGCTCCGCGATTAATCACGGCGTATCCTGTGCAGCAGAGATGACGATTAAAGAACATGATTCTGTTGTATTGACGGCGGACTTGCCGAGTGAACAACTCAAGGCAGGAGACGTTGGTGCTGTCGTTCACATTCATAACGCAGGCGCAGCTTACGAAGTCGAGTTCATGACCTTCGCTGGCAATACGGTTGCGGTTGCAACCGTAAATGCGGCCGCCCTGCGGCCCGTTGGCAAACGTGATCTCAGTCACGTGCGCGAGTTGCAATCAGCTTAGCACAGGCTCACCCGCGCCCCGCGCCCGTTAAATGCTCGCGAGCGCTGGCCGTCCTCCCGCCGCCAACGCATGCGATGCCCCCAGAAATCTCAAAAAATTCTGAAATGTGGGCCTTCGGAGGCTTGAGAAAGAGGTGATGAATACTATTACTGAGACTCAAACTCCCCGGGCTGCGCGCACATCGCGGAGCAAAGACACTGTCGGCCGCCTATTTTTTCTCGAAGCTAGCGGCGGCCGGATTCATTCGGTTAACGCTGACGGGTCGGATCGAAAAGTCATTCTCAACGGAGGCCGAGTGCCTGATGGCGTGGTCGTCGATGCTGAAGCCGGACACATTTACTGGACCAACATGGGCGTTCCGAACAAGGACGATGGCTCGATTGAGCGCGTCGATCTCGATGGCAAGAATCGGGTAACCATTGTCAATGAGGGCGCGACATTTACGCCGAAGCAGCTGCATCTCGAGAAGAGGAGCGGCAAACTTTATTGGTGCGACCGCGAAGGGATGCGCGTCATGCGCGCGAATCTCGACGGATCAGAAATCGAAACGCTGGTCGACACAAGCAAAGGCGACGCGCGGCCAGGCACCGACCTAACCAAATGGTGTGTGGGTATCACTGTCGATCCGGATCGCGGACAAATTTATTGGACGCAAAAAGGACCCGATGATGCGGGCAAGGGCCGCATTTTCCGTGCGAAGATCGACATCCCGAATGGTGAGACGGCGGCGAACCGCACCGACATCGAACTTCTGTTCGATGGTCTGCCGGAACCGATCGATCTCGAACTCGACCTGAAGAATCGGTTCATTTATTGGACGGATCGCGGAGATCCGCCGCGCGGAAACACGGTCAATCGCGCGTCGATAGACGCC
>DATBDI010000100.1:0-1838 GCA_036270025.1 Candidatus Udaeobacter sp.
GCGTCGTTGGTGTGCAGTGTAGTGAAAACAAGATGCCCGGTCAGCGATGCCTGGATCGCAATCTGGGCGGTCTCGAGGTCGCGCGTTTCGCCGACCATGATCCGGTCAGGGTCCTGACGCAGGAAGTGCCGCAACACGCGCGCAAATGTCAGACCGATCGCTTCGTTCACGGGCACCTGCACGATTCCCTCCAAATCGTACTCCACCGGTTCCTCAGCGGTAATCAGCTTTGAATCGATGGTGTTGATCTTGCGCAAGCAGGAGTAAAGCGTCGTTGTCTTGCCCGAGCCCGTCGGCCCCGTTGCAATAAATATGCCGTTGGGGCGCTCGATCATTTCGAGCAGAAAATTGTAGATGTAATCGGGCATCCCGAGCGCTTCGAGATCGAGATTGACGATGGTGCGATCGAGCACGCGCAGCACCAGGCTTTCGCCATATTGCGTGGGCAACGTTGAGACACGAAGATCGACGCTGCGCCCGGCGATGTGTTTCTGGATGCGGCCGTCCTGTGGAAGCCGTCTCTCCGCGATGTTCATGTTGGCCATGACTTTCACGCGCGAAATCACCGGCAGCGCCAGATGGCGCGGCGGCGGCGACATCTCGTAAAGCGCGCCATCGACGCGGTAGCGGATTTTGAATTCGTTTTCGAATGGCTCGAAGTGAATGTCGCTCGCGCGGTCCTGGATCGCCTGGTAAAGGACGAGATCGACAAAGCGAATGATTGGCGTCGTGTTCGCCTCCGCCTCAACCGCAGCGTCGCCATCGGTCTCGCGTAGTTGCAGAAGCTCGCCGGCTTCGCCGAGCTGCTTGAGCACGTCCTCCATGCTCGTTGTGTCGGTGCCGTAGTACTGCTTGATGAGTTCCTCGATTTGCTCCGGTGGCGAAACGACGACCTGAATGTCTTTGCCGAGCGCGAAACGAAGATCTTCTGCGGCGTTAAGATCAAACGGATCGACGAACGCCACCCGCAGAGTGTGGCCGCTCGCTTCGATTGGCAGCACGCCGTGCAAGCGCGCCAGACCGCTCGGGATCGACTGCAAAATTTCCGGTCCGACCTCGCGCTCAGCTAGCTCGACGAAATCGATGCCGAGACCGTTAGCGATTGTCTGATAAAAGCTCGGCTCATCGACAAAACCGCCGTCGATCATTGCCTGCGCGACGGTCTTTCCGTTCAACTCCACTTCGCTCAGCACGTCATCCGCCTGCGCAGGTTCAAGGACGCGCTGCTCGACAAAAAATTCCGCAAGCTGTTTTTCAGTCATGAATTCAGTCTCTGGGGAGCGCGCGCGTCCCGCGTGCTGGTGAAGCCTGCCCTGAGCGAAGGCGAAGGGGCGTCGCGCCGAAACAATCTTTGGCTCCTGTCGCGGCCGCAGTTAGAGAAGCGAGGTTGCAAAGGAAAGTTCACGATCGCGAGGACGCGCTCGTCAGCACGCGAGACGCGTGCGCTCCCCAATCCGAAAATCGGTGTGCTCATCAGCTTACATCTCCCACAGTAACGGAGATCACTTCCTCTGCGGAAGTGACGCCTGCCAGAACCTTGCGTACGCCGTCTTCGCGCAGGGTGCGCATGCCGAGCTCGCGCGCTCGTTGGCGCAGGACGAAAGTGGAAGCGCGCTTATTGATCATGTGCCGCACTTCGTCGTCGATCACAAAAATTTCAAAGATGCCCATTCGCCCCTTGAACCCAATGTTCCGGCACTCCTCGCATCCGACCGGCTTCATCACCTGGGCGTCGCCGACCTGGCCGGGCTCAATCTGCAACGCGCGCAGTTCGGTGTCGGTAAGCTCACCTGGCTGTTTGCAGTGGCTGCACAATCGCCGCACGAGTCTTTGTGCCA
>DATBDI010000101.1:0-2283 GCA_036270025.1 Candidatus Udaeobacter sp.
TTGGCTTGGCGTGATTTTTATCGGTTCGACGAATGTGATGTCGGTCGAGCACACGTCGCGATTCATTGTTCCGTTTTTGCTGTGGTTGAAACCGGGGATGCCGCCGGACACGATTTGGGCAATCACCGTGTTCATGCGCAAATGCGCGCACGTGGGCGAATACTCGATCACCGCTCTTCTGATGTGGCGCGCGCTTCGTTGTGGCACAAGCGTGTCCCTGCGGATGCCGGCTCTGTGTAGTGTAATTTTGCTGGGATGCGCGCTGTTTGCCGCGAGCGACGAATTTCACCAAACGTTTGTTAAGTCGCGGACTCCGTCAGTTCACGACGTGTTCCTGGATATTGGAGGAGCCTTCCTCGGACTGCTGATTGCCGTGAGTCTTGCGAATCGGCGGCCTAAAAACAGCCAAACCAGCACTCAGGGCCAATTCGTTGATGCGCGATTGGGAACTCGGGACGCGAGTGCTTCTGCGATCTTGAGAATCAGCCGCGATCATCACCCGTGACTGTCGCAGTGCAATTCAGGGAAGAAGCGTGTATCCGTTCGCAATGTGAGTGCTCCAAATTAAGGGGCTTCTGACCGTGCGCGTGCGAGTGTCTGCTGTTGCCGTCTGTCTTCTCCTTTACGTGGGAACGCTGTCCAGCGTTTGGGGAGGCCTTCAGCAGAATGCATCCGGCAGCAATTCACAGCCCTTTTCAGCTACGCCTGCGATCACAGCGAAGCCCCAGCAGGTAACACTCGCTGGTGGGACTGGCAGCACCGAGATTCAATGGGATACGGGGAATGGATTAATGGGATTCGTGTACGTAACTGCGAAGGAGGGAAAACCCGTCCTCTTCGCTACCGGGCCAAAGGGCAACCGGGTGGCTCCGTGGATTCGAGCGGGTAACTATGCTTTCGAGCTTTATGGCGACTCCGACCGAGAGACGTTGCTTGCCGCCATAACTGTTTCTGGAGTCGCCCAAACCGAAGCCGCTCCGCAGACCACGTTGTGGCGCGGCCCAGCCCGGTGGGTGTTGGTATTCGTGCTGTTAGCGATCGTATATATCGCTCTTTACCTAAGCTCGACCGGCCCGCTGCGCACTACATTCCCGACCGAGCCGACGACCTCGCCTCGGCACCTCCCTGTTACACGAAACTTTTTGTTCGGTGTAGCTGCCTTCGTTTGCCTGGACGGGCTGATGTTTCATACGCCACCGTACGTCTCAATCCTGGCTCCGGATTCGTACGCGGGACGATTGGTGGAAATTACGCGAACGGAAAAGCAGCGTCCGGCATCAGGCCTGAAGGAAGTGCTGGTGCTGGGAGACTCCAGGATCGCCGAAGGATTTTCCAGTAGCCTGGCCGATCAAATAGGTTCTGCGGCCGGGTTCAAGTTTGTGAATCTGGCGGAGCCAGCTGCTTCAGTTAACACGTGGTACTACATGCTTCGCGACGTAGATCCTGAGGCCCGGCGATATTGGGCGATCGTCATTCCTTACGGAGTTGGTTATGAACCAAGCACAGCCGATGCTTTGAGAATCTCGATGGTGGCTCCGCTGTTGCGTTACGGGGACTGCTTCAATTTTGCATCGGGTTTTCCGCGATGGTCCGGCCGCTTCAGAGCATTTACGGCAGCCATATTACGGGGCTCTGCCTATCAAGGCGACGTCAGCGATTTCGTTGCCAATCCGATGGCGCGCCTGAGAAGCGTACGACAACAGCGGGACATGGCTCAATCCCGCGTCGCTTACAAAGGCCGGGACTACGACCTGGTGGGAACGTCTTATGACCCTAACACAGGACAGGTAAGCTTTTCACCAAAACTGACTGAAGCTCAGCGACAGGCGATCCGAAAAAGCCTGATGAAACCGTCTCCGTCGGATATGCAATACTTCGTGAGATTAGAACGCGATTGGATACCACGAATCGTGAATCGTTATTCCAATAGTCCTACGAGAATTGTGCTTACGCCTGTTCCTCGCGGAGTATTTCGCGAGCTGAATGGGTCCCCTGCGCCGTACCATGTTGTTTTTTCCGGCGTCACAATGCAAAAGCCAGTTTCCTCACTGCCGGAACAAACCTTCGATTTTCTTGAACAACCCGACTACTACTTCGACGCGTATCACCTGAACGCCAAAGGGCGACAAAGGTTTACTGAGAGGTTGGTGGCGGAATTAGTTGGACAGCTTGGCTCAGCGGATTCGCACGGATCCTCGGACTTCACGTCGAAAGTAACCGCTGCCGCAATGCTCCGGTAACAAGCAGGGTATTGTCATGTTATTTAACAGCTTTCAGTACTGG
>DATBDI010000102.1:0-9316 GCA_036270025.1 Candidatus Udaeobacter sp.
TTCAATAATAAGCGTGCCGTGCTGTTGATCATTTTCAAACAGCCGGACGCGAACGTCGTTCGCACCACCGACCAGATTCACGCGATCCTTCCGCAACTGCGCACCTGGCTGCCGCCGAGCGTGCATCTCGATGTAATGAGCGATCGCACGACGACCATCCGCGCTTCAGTGCGGGACGTACAACTGACGCTCGTTATTACGATGGCGCTCGTGGTGATGGTGATGTTTCTCTTCCTGCGGCGGTTCTGGCCGACATTCATCTCCGGTATTACGATGCCGCTCGCCTTCGCTGGCACCTTCGGCGTGATGTGGCTGTGCAGTTACAGCCTCGACAACCTCTCGCTCATGGCATTGACGGTTTCGACCGGATTCGTTGTCGATGATGCGATTGTCGTAATCGAAAACATCGTGCGCTTCATTGAGAAGGGCGAGCCACCGCTTCAAGCCGCGTTGAAAGGCGCGCGTCAGATTGGTTTCACCGTCATTTCGATTAGTCTCTCGCTGGTCGCAGTTTTCATTCCGCTGCTTTTCATGAGCGGCTTGATCGGTCGTTTGTTTCACGAATTCGCCGTGACGTTGAGCGCCGCAATTCTCGTTTCCGGCGTCGTTTCGTTAACGCTCACGCCCATGCTCTGCGGCCGATTTTTGAAAAGCGAGGAGCGACATCGACAGCGCGGTGTGTTCGATCGACTGAGCGAGCGCGGTTTCAACACAATGCAGGATTTTTACGAACGCGGCTTGAAGTGGGTTCTCAAACACGAATACACCATGCTCATTGTCACCGGGCTGGTGATCATCGCGACCGTTTACCTTTACTTCATTGTGCCAAAGGGATTTTTCCCGCAACAGGACACCGGGCAAATGATGGGCACGACCGAGGCCGCGCAGGACATTTCCTTTGAAGCGATGAAAGAAAAGCAAGAGCAGGTCGTGCAAACTGTCATGGCCGATCCCGCGGTCCAGGCCGTCGGCTCATTCTTCGGCGGCGGGAACGGCTCGGCGTTGAACAACGGCCGCATGTTCATCAGTTTGAAACCGAAAGGTTCGGGCAAAGGAGAACGCAAAGATGACGCGGGCACGGTTATCGCGCGTCTGAGGGGAAAGCTCTCGAAAATTCCCGGCGCGCAACTTTTTCTCACAGCAAATCAAGACATTCGTGTTGGTGGACGATCGTCAAAAGCGCAATACCAATATGCTTTGTCCGATCAAAACATCGAAGAGCTCAATTCGTGGGCTCCCAAGCTCGTGAACAAGCTTCACGAATATCCGCAGATCAAGGACGCCACGAGCGATCAGCAATTTCGCGGATTGCAGGAAACCGTCGTAATCGATCGCGACGCGGCCGCGCGCCTCGGCATTCAACCGCAGGCGGTTGATAGCACGCTTTACAGCGCGTTCGGTCAGCGGCAGGTCTCGATCATTTACACGCAGCAGAATCAATATCACGTCATTCTCGAGGTCGATCCGAAGTTCCAGCTCGATCCGGGCTCGCTCGACAAAATCTACGTCAAATCAAATTCCGGAAGCCAGGTGCCGCTGAGCACAATCGCACATTTTCAGTTGGACAACACGCCGCTCTCAGTCAATCACCAGGGCCAGTTTCCATCCGTGACAATCTCGTTTAACACTGCGCAAGGCGTTTCGTTAAGCGAGGCAACACAAATCGTCGAGCGGGCGAAACGTGATCTCGGAATGCCATCAACTATTCGCGGAAATTTCGCCGGCACTGCGCAGGTTGCTCAAGCCTCGTGGTCGACAATGCCGTGGTTGTTTCTCACGGCGCTCCTGGCCGTTTACATCATCCTGGGAATGCTTTACGAGAGCTTGATCCACCCACTCACGATTCTTTCTACAATACCATCCGCCGGACTTGGGGCTCTCCTGGCCATGCTGGTAACCGGCAATGAGCTGGATCTCGTCTCGGTCATCGGGATTATCCTGCTCATCGGCATCGTCAAAAAGAACGCGATCATGATGGTCGATTTCGCGCTCGACGCTGAGCGCCACGAAGGACTCAGTCCCGAAGAATCGATTTACCAGGCGTGTCTCGTTAGGTTCCGGCCGATCATGATGACAACGATGGCCGCGATGTTCGGCGCGTTGCCGCTCGCCATCGGAATGGGTATCGGGAGCGAACTGCGCAAGCCGCTCGGCGTCGCTATCGTGGGAGGTCTCATCGTTTCACAGATTCTGACGCTTTACACAACTCCGGTAATCTATCTGGCGCTCGACCAACTGCGGCAACGCAAAAAGAAACGATCTTCGGACGCTATGGATCTGCGGCCAATCGGCTGGCCACCGCTTTCCGGTTCGCCGGTGAGGTAACCCTGGAAAATTCTTATCGTAGACAATCAGCGTGGCGTGTTCGAAGCGCCATCCCCCCGTACGTAAACCAACGCAACCCACGGAATTGATGAAGGACCTGCTAATGGATGTTCGGTATGCGCTGCGCATTCTTTGGAAGTCGCCCGCGTTCACGCTCGTCGCCTTGGTCACTCTGATGCTTGGGATTGGAGCAAACGTCGTCGTCTTCGGAGTCGTGAATGCGGTTCTGCTGCAGCCGCTGGAAGTGAGCGATCCCCAGAATCTCTACCAGCTCCGCATCGGTTCGTGGACTAGTGGGAAGGCGCTGACGACATCGTATCCCGCGTTCGGGGACATCCAGCAGCGAAACACCACCTTTAGCGATATCGGGGGCTTCGATGGGTACTGTCAGGCGAGACTGCGCTGGGGTGATGCCGTGAGGAATGTCTCCGGCTATGCAGTCACCGGCAACTATTTCGATCTGCTGGGAGTGCGGCCGCAAGTGGGACGATTGATCCAAGCGGAGAACGAGCATGGCCCGAACTCAGCGCCTTACATTGTGTTAAGCGATAGTCTTTGGCGAAGCGCATTCAACGCTGATCCGGGCGTAGTTGGCACCACCGTGCGGCTCTACAACGATCCGTTCACAGTGATTGGCGTGGCACCGGCTCGGTTCCACGGCACGGAGCGATTTGATTGGCCCGACTATTACATACCGATCGTGAACTATTTCGACGCGGCTTATCTTCAGAACCGGACCGGCAGGCCGCTGACGGTGCTTGGGCGGCTGAAGCCAGGCGTGACGCCGCAGCAGGCAACGGAAAACCTGAATGCGATTGCGGCCCAGTTGGCAAAGGAATATCCAAAGACAGACACCGGAGTGCCGCTGCGGTTGATCCATCCAGGACTTCAGGGGGACGCCGGTGACGTCATTCGCGGATTTCTTTATAGCGTGGCGGTGCTGGCTCTGCTGATGCTGGTGGCGGCGTGCGCCAATCTCGCCAGCCTGTTTGCGGCGCGCGCGGCGGATCGCAGCCGGGAACTGGCGCTCCGTGTCGCTTTGGGAGCGAGCCGGTGGCGGTTAGTGCGGCAACTGTTAACCGAGGCGATGGTGTTGTCGATGCTAGGTGGAACGGCAGGCCTGGTGATCGCGGGTCTGCTGCTGCGTGTCCTAAACCAGTTGCTATCGCCGTACGGCCGTCTGGCAGCCAGTGTGGATGCGCGTGTCTACCTGGCAGCTCTGTTCCTGACCTTGGTAAGCGCGCTGCTGTTTGGGATGATTCCGGCGCGGCAGGTGTCGCAGAGCAGTCCGTTACAGGCGATGAAAAGCGGATCAGTAGATTCAACGCCGCTGCGCCGATTTACTCTGCGGGACCTGTTGCTCGGCGCACAAATTGCGATCTGTACGTTGCTCGTGACGGCCTCGCTGGTCGCCGTCCGCGGCATGGTTCGCATGTTGCAAGCTCCGCTGGGTTTTCAACCGCAGGGAGCAATGCTCGCCAACATAGACTTGAGTGAGATGGAACAGCGAGGTGACGCGCTGCTTCTGAAACAGAAAGCAATGCTTGAGGCGGTGCAGAGGATTCCAGGTGTAACGACGGCGGGTGAGGTGATCCGCGTACCGTTTACCGGCGGGCTGCGCGGCGTTCCGATTTTCCCGCCAGGAACGACAGAGTTCAATCTGAACAATTCTGTGCTGGCGCCATACGTGTTTACGATGTCGCCCGGTTACCTGAAGGCTGCGAGCACCAGGCTCCTAAGTGGACGGGATATCTCATGGCATGACACCAAAAAGACGCCGTATGTCGCGATCGTGAATCAAACCTTCGCGCGGAAGATGTGGGGCGAAACACCCGCTATTGGACAACGCTTCATTCTTAGGGATCACTTGACGGAAGTCCTGGGCGTGGCGGAGGACGGCAAGTATTACGAAATTATGGAGCCGCAACAACCGGTCGTGTTTCTACCGTTATTGCAAACTGAGAACCGCGTCGCGGTCTTCGTGGTACGGACGCCGCGCGCTCAGAACGAGATGGTCGCAGCGCTCGAACGCACCCTGAGCGCTATTGAGCCGAATGCGATGATTACCGTGCAGAGCTGGCCGGATTCGATGGCGGGAGTGCTATTCCCAGCCCGTGCAGCGAGCGTAGGACTGGGCGCGATGGGCCTGCTGGCTGCGATGCTAGCAGTGACTGGCATCTTCGGCATGGCCGCCTACAACGTGAGTCGGCGGATCAAGGAGCTGGGCATCCGCGTGGCGTTAGGCGCGAGAGAGAGACACGTGATGAGCACAGCGGTCGGGCGGCCAATCTTGTTGCTTGGGGTCGGATCGTTAGTGGGGCTGCTGTGGGGCATCTTTGCCAGCCCGTTACTGGGCCAGATCGTATATCAGGCGAATCCGCGAGATCCTATGGTCGTGATCGGCGCGGTGCTAACAATGGCGCTTCTCGGCATTGCAGCGTCCGCCATTCCAGCGCTGCGAGCGCTTGCCGTCGATCCATCCAAACTCCTGCGGGAAGAATGAGGCAGGTGAATCCGCTTCACCTCATCACCTTTCGGCACGCTCAGATGGCTACCTTGGTGAGGCGTTCATTCCGAGCTTGGCACGATCTCTGAAGTCGGCAGATGTTCGCGGCTAGACCGGAACGAAATCGCTACGAAAAAAGTCACGATCGTTCCGAAACAGATCCACCACGGAAATTTCATTACTGGTAGCCAAGCAGGTTGGGTATAAAGTTTGCCGGCAAAAATTTCGGCAATGTTGTTAGGCAAGCCGCTCAAAATCGCGACGACGATGAAGCCGATAATCATCGCGGCGATGTTGCCGAAATTGTTTCCGCGCGATTTGGTTAACATGCCGGCGAGGAAGATGCCCAGCACCGAGCCATAGGTATAACCGTAAATGCTGATCACAATCAGAATGATCCGCACGTTTGGGTGCACGATGACGAGGTAGGCTGTTGTGGACGCGACGAAGATCGTTAGTACTGAGAACCAGACCGTGGCCCAGCGCACGGCGCGAAGACTTTGTTCGCTTGTCGATGCTGGATTGATATAGGGCTCGTACCAATCCCGAGTAAAACTCGTGGCCAACGCGTTGATCGCTGTGCTGAGCGAGCCCATTGCGGTTGCGAAAATACCGGCGATGAGCAGACCACGCAGGCCAACCGGCATTTCGTAAAGAATGTAATGGCAGAAGATCTCGTTCGGACTTTTCGGTAATGCAGGATCCTGATGTGTCTGGTAAAAAACCCAGAGCAGCACACCGATGCTCAGAAACGTGAATGCGATCGGAATGTCGGCCAGGCCTGACATGATCAGCGAACGCCTGCTCCGACGAATATCAGGCGCGGTCAACATGCGCTGGACCATGTCTTGATCGGTGCCGTGCGTCGCCATGGTCATATAGGTTGAGCCAATCAAGCCGGCAAAAATCGTGTACTCGACCGCGAACATCCCTTTCCATTTCGACCATCCATGCTTCGCTGGATCCAAACCGGTGGTGAAGAAATCGGAAATGCCGAAGCCGCCGTGACTTTGAACGATTTGATGAAAACCGCCGGGTATCGCGAAGTAAAGCAACCCGAGAGCAATGAGCGCGCTGCCGATCATAATCGACGCTTGAATGAAGTCGGTCCAGATGACGGCTTTGATTCCACCCAGCGTTGTATAGATGGCCGTCAAAATGACGATGGCAACCGTTGAGCCGATGTAGATGAAAAGCGTTTCTTTTTGGCTTGGCTGAACGCCGCGAATCATTTCATAGGCGAGCGCAAGCGCGATAGCAGCCGCGTACAGTCGCGTACCGGACGCGAGCAACCGTGTAAACAGAAACACGGCCGACGCGGCGTTCTTTGTCGGCACACCGAAGCGGACGGTAAGATATTCGTAGATGGAGTAAACTTTGTAGTCGTAGTACGGTTTGATGAAAATGTAGCTGACCAGGACGCGCGCGAGGATGGTGCCGAACGCCAGTTGCAAATAGGTGTAGTTGCGCAATGCGAATCCTTCGCCGGGTGTTCCGAAAAAAGTGCCGGCACTTGTTTCCGCAGCGATGAGCGAAGCGAGCACCGCCCACCATGGAATTTGGCGTCCACCCAGCGCGAAGTCTTTGAGATTTTCCTCCTTCCGACCCATGTAAAGGCCAATGGAGATGATGAGAACGAAATAGAGCAGCAAAACCGCACTATCGATCGCGAGTCGGCTGTCCATATCGGCGGGTATTTAGCCACAGACGACAGAGATAAAACACAGATTATGTGATCCTCTGACTCGTCTCGTGCTCGTAATCGTAATCGAAGTTAGAATGCTGAATCATGGATAGAATAGCGAAATGAAGTTCACGGAAATTCCTGCACCCTATTTCGATCTGGCGATGAGCTGCGTCCCGAAATCGGGACGACGAAATCCCGCAAACGGAATGAGACGAAGCGGGCGGCAGTTCGAGTGGCGAAATGCAGAGTCGCCGTCCAACTAAGATTAATGATAACAACCTTAGTTGGCACGAGCATTGCAAAGGAATTGACACTGCCGCAAACAAGCGGTTGAGGAAGAGTCAGTGACAAGAATCCTAATTGCCGACGATCAGCGCGACGTGCTCGAAGCGCTGCGAATCTTGCTCAAGGGCGAAGGTTATCAAACGGAAGGAGTCACCTCGCTCGCCGGCATCTTCCACGCGCTTGAGAAGAAAGAGTACGCGCTGCTGTTAATGGACTTGAATTACGCGCGCGACACGACGTCGGGCCAGGAAGGGTTGTCAGCGATTCCGAAGATTCAGGAGATCGATGCGACGCTCCCAATTGTTGTGATGACTGCCTGGGCGACTATCGAGCTGGCGGTCGAAGCCATGAAACGCGGCGCACGCGATTTCGTGACCAAGCCGTGGGACAACGAGCGTCTCCTGACCATCGTGAAAACGCAAATCGAGCTTGCTTCAGCGTTGCGTCGCGAGCGCAAGCTCGAAGCGGAAAACGCGATTTTGCGCGGCAGCATGCCGGACTTGATTGCGCAAGCTCCTGCGATGCGGCCGGTCGTCGAATTGATTTCGCGCGTTGCTCCGTCGGAAGCCAACGTGCTGATCACCGGCGAAAACGGCACGGGGAAAAGCCTCATTGCGCACGCAATTCACGCTCTTTCGCCGCGAGCGTCGCACACGATGATCACCGTCAACATGGGCGGCTTGTCCGAAACGCTCTTCGAGAGCGAACTCTTCGGGCACGTGAAAGGCGCATTCACCGATGCAAAGACAGATCGAGCTGGACGGTTCGAGCTCGCCGATGAGAGCACCCTGTTCATGGACGAGATCGCAAACATTCCGCTTGCTCAACAGGCCAAACTCTTGCGTGTGATCGAGACCGGCGATTTCGAGCGCGTCGGCTCATCGAAAACTCTGCACGCAAACGTGCGCATTATCTCCGCCACAAATGCAAACCTGGAAAATGAAATCGCAGCGGGTCGCTTTCGCCAGGATCTCCTGTTTCGCCTCAACACAATCCAGATCGAATTGCCGCCCTTGCGGGACCGGCGCGAGGACATCATGCCGCTGGCGAACAACTTTCTTCGTCAGCACGCAGAGCGTTATCGGAAACAGGTTGGCGGTTTCGATGAAAGCGCGCGCGAACGCTTGTTGCAGCACCGGTTTCCCGGCAACATTCGGGAGCTTGATCACATCGTGGAGCGCGCTGTCCTTATGACGCAGGATCGACAAATCCGTGCAGCCGATCTTGGTGTGACGACCGGCAGCGGCGAATCGCGGAACGTCGAGGAGATGAGTCTTGAAGACGTCGAGGCATTCCTCATCAAGAAAGCCCTTGCCCGAAATGACGGCAATGCGCGCAAAGCGGCGGAGGCTCTCGGCTTGAGCAGAAGCGCGTTCTACCGGCGTCTGCAACAATATGGTTTATGATCGGGGAGCGCACGCGTCTCGCGTGCTGGCGAGCGCGTCCTCGCGATCGCGAACTTTTCTTCCAAACGCCGACCACGCAATGCTGCAACGCATAACGAAAGACTGTTTCGGCGTGACGCCGAAACCAGCACGCGGGACGCGCGCGCTCCCCAGAAAGGACAGCGGCCACGAATGAATCGGGCAGCGAAAAAACGCCGCCGGCTTTCCTACGAAGGAAAAATTGGCTGGCTCACATTTTCCGCTGTTGCACCGGCGATGGTGGTTGCGTTTGCGCTTCTTTGGTTTGGCGATCATAGCCCCAAAGTACAGTGGACACTCACCATTCTAATCGTCGGCTGCTTCCTCGCGTTCGTCTCCAGCGCGCGCGAACAGACGATTCGACCTCTGCAAACGCTGTCCAATCTGCTCGCGGCGTTGCGCGAGGGTGATTATTCGATTCGTGCGCGCGGTGTGCGCGAAGCCAGCGCAATGGGCGAAGTCCTCATCGAGGTAAATTCTCTCGGTGAAACGTTGCGTCAGCAGCGTCTCGGCGCCTTTGAAGCGACTGCGCTGTTGCGTACGATCATGAGTGAAATCGATGTCGCGATCTTTACGTTCGATCCCGAACGGCGGTTGCGCCTCGTTAACCGCGCCGGCGAGGCGTTGCTGGGACAATCGATGGACAAATTGTTAGGCAAGCAGGCGAATGATCTTGGGCTCCAACCTTGCTTCGACACGCACGAGGACGAACCCCTGACTTTGAATTTCCCCGGCGGCTCAGGCCGCTGGGGCATTCGGCGAAGCGCATTTCGCGAAGAAGGTTTGCCGCACGAATTGCTCGTATTGACGGATCTGAGTCGCACGCTCCGCGAAGAGGAACGACGCGCCTGGCAACGCCTCGTGCGAGTGCTGGGCCACGAGATGAATAACTCGCTTGCACCGATCAAATCACTCGCGGCCAGCCTCGAATCGCTGCTGCGACGCGATCCTCTTCCATCCGATTGGAAAGATGATGCAGGTGCAGGGTTGAATTCTATTGCGTCACGGGCCGATTCGCTCAGCCGCTTCCTGCGAGCTTACACGCGTCTGACCAAGCTTCCGCCGCCACAAAGACAAGATGTTGATCTC
>DATBDI010000103.1:0-3829 GCA_036270025.1 Candidatus Udaeobacter sp.
ATGAGCCTTCCTTTGGGAATTTTGGCGGTGGCGCTACTTGCCGCTTGCGGAGAAGAAAAAAAGGCGGTCGAGCTGCCGCCGCCGGTGGTCACCGTGACCGCAGCCGAACAGCGTGAGGTGAAAGATTGGGATGAATACACCGGTCGCCTCGCACCCTTGGGCACGGTTGAGGTGCGTCCGAGAGTCAGCGGCTATCTCACGGAAGTGAAGTTCGACGACGGCGATATGGTCAAGAAGGGACAGGTATTGTTCGTAATCGATCCGCGCCCGTATCAGGCGGAGCAAGATCGCGTCCAAGGCGAATACGACCAGGCCGACTCTTCCATGAAACTGGCGACCGCGGAATACGATCGGGCCAAGCAGCTTCGCGAAAGAGGTGCGACATCCGCCGGAGACTTTGACAAAAGCAGCGCCTCCTTCCTGAAGGCCCAAGGCGCTCTTTTGACAGCTCGCGCGGCGCTGGAACGTGTCAGGCTTGACCTGGAATTTTGCAGGATCACTTCGCCAATCGATGGCCACGCAAGTCTCGCCAATATCACCGTAGGCAACCTGGTTTCTCCTCAGACTGAAAAACCGCTGACGACGATCGTGTCGATGAACCCGGTCTACGCCTATGCGGATGTAGATGAGCGTTCTCTGCTGCGCTACACCCGTTATTACTACGCTTTCAAAAAAGTTCTTCCCGGTGACGAGGACAAAGTGAAGGTGCCGATTCAGCTTTCATTGCAAGACGAAAAGGATTTTTCCCACACCGGTTACATCGACTTTTTGGATAATAGAGTGGATCCCGAGACGGGTACGATTCGTATTCGCGGCGTCTTTGATTTTGAGAACGGCCTGCTCGGGCCGGGTCTATTCGTTCGGCTGCGCATCCCGGCTGGCGCTCCCTATCAGGCCGTGCTTGTGCCGCAGCGCTCGGTGATCAGCATGCAGGGGGAGAAATTGGTTGTGGTTATCGGCCAGGACAACATAGCAGCCTTCCGTCCCGTGGAACTCGGCACACTGAACGCCGGCATGCAGGTGATCCGCAAGGGGCTGGCTGCCGGCGAACGAGTGGTCGTAGACGGTCTGCTGAAAGCGCGTCCGGGTGAGAAAGTCGATCCCAAGCCAGTTCCGATTGAGAAGCAGGCAGCGGAACGAAACCGCGCGCAGTGAACATCAGTCACTTTTTCATTGATCGTCCGATCTTCGCGACGGTGCTCTCGATCGTCATAATGCTTGTTGGTGGCATCGCGCTGATGACGCTGCCGGTGTCGCAATATCCTGACATCGTGCCGCCCACGGTCAATGTGTCGGCAAGTTATCCCGGGGCCAACGCGCAAACCGTGGCGGAGGCAATCGGCGCGCCGATCGAGCAACAGGTCACTGGCGTCGAGAAGATGCTCTACATGTCATCGCAATCCTCGAGTGACGGTTCTTATTCGCTCACGATCACTTTCGCGCTCGGGACGAACCTCGATACCGCCCAGGTACTCGTTCAAAACCGGGTCAACCTTGCGCTGCCAGTGCTGCCAGAAGAGGTGCGGCGGACAGGCGTCACCGTGAACAAACAATCGCCGTCGATGATTCTGTTTGTGAACATCGTCTCACCTGACAACACCCGCGACGAACTTTACCTCGGAAATTATGCCCTGTTACAGGTCAAGGATCGGATTGCGCGCGTCAATGGCGTCGGGAGCACGAGCCTTTTCGGCTACGAATATTCGATGCGAGTATGGCTGAACCCCAACAGGCTCGCCTCTCTCGGCCTGACGGCCACGGATGTGGTGCAGGCGATTCAGGAACAGAACAAGCAGGTCGCGGCGGGCATCGTCGGCCAGCCGCCGACGCCGACGGGAACGGAATTTCAATATGTTGTTAGTGCGCAGGGCCGGCTGATTGATCCAGCGCAGTTTGCCGCCATCGTCGTCAAGCGCGGGGCGCGCGGCGAGATCGTGAGGCTGCGCGATATCGGCCGAGTCGAAGTTGGGGCCAAGAGCTACGCCGTCACCAGCTCGCTGGACGGCCGCCCCTCCGCGTCGATTGGTATTTACCAACTTCCCGGTAGCAACGCCATTGGGACCGCGAAAGCCGTTCGTAAGACGATGGAGGAGTTAAAGAAGAACTTCCCACCCGGTGTGGATTACAAGATCGTCTATGACACGACAATCTTCGTGGAGGAGTCGATCCGCGCTGTAGGACACACGCTCCTCGAGGCGGTTCTTCTCGTAGCGCTGGTCGTGCTCCTTTTCCTCCAGAGTTGGCGTGCGACAATCATCCCGCTCGCCGCTGTGGTTGTCTCGCTCATCGGCACCTTTGCTGCCATGGCGCTGTTTGGATTTTCCCTCAATACGATCTCGCTCTTCGGGCTTGTGCTTGCCATCGGTATCGTGGTGGACGACGCCATCGTGGTCGTGGAGGCCATCGAACTTAAGCTAAGCCGCGGCCTGTCGCCACGGGATGCTGCGCGGCAGACGATGAGCGAGGTCGGTGGAGCAGTCATCGCGGTGGCGCTCGTGCTCGCCGCGGTATTCATTCCGACAGCGTTCATCAGCGGCATCACCGGCCAATTTTTTCGGCAATTCGCGCTGACGATTGCTGTTTCGACCGCCATTTCCGCGTTCAATTCACTGACTCTGAGCCCCGCTCTTGGCGTGCTCCTTCTGCGTAGTCACGGTGCATCAAGGGATTGGTTGACCAAAGTGCTCGACGCGACGCTCGGCTGGCTCTTTCGCGGCTTCAATGCCGTCTTTGATCGGACAGCGAACGGTTACGGCAAGGCGGTCGGGAGTCTCGTCCGCAAGCTGGCGATCTGTGCTGTCGTCTATCTCGCTCTCCTGGCCTTGACGGGGCTCGGATTTAAAAGCGTTCCGTCGGGGTTCATTCCCGCGCAAGACCAGGGTTATCTCATTGTGGCCTGCGAGTTGCCGAATGCCGCGTCGCTGGAACGCACCGAGACCGTCACCAAAAAGGTGCTTGGCATTTTAAAGGAAAGTCCAGGCGTCAAAAACAACCTCCTTATTAATGGCTTTTCAGCCCTGGCGGGGAGCAGTCAGTCCAATATGGGTACTATCTTCGTGATTCTCGACGAGTTTGGACATCGCAAATCGTCCACTGAAATTCTTGGCAGCTTGCGCGCGAGGTTCAACGAAATTCCGGAGGCCCTTGTCCTGGCTTTTGGCCCTCCGCCAATCCAGGGGGTGGGCAGCACCGGCGGTTTCCGCCTGATGTTGCAGGATCGCAGCGGTGGAAATTATGAGCAACTCGAGGCGGCCGCTCGGGAACTCACTGCCGCGGGCGACCAGCAGCCAAGTTTAGTGGGTCTTTATTCAAGCTTTCGCGCCGACCAACCGCAGATGTACGTGGACGTGGATCGCGCGAAGGCCAAGAGCATGGACGTGCCGCTAACCAATGTTTTTGACACGCTTCAAATCTATCTCGGTTCGGCTTATGTGAACGACTTCACGTATCTCGGTCGCTCGTTTCAGGTGACCGCTCAGGCGGAGAGCAAGTTCCGCGTGACTCCGGCTGATATCCTCAAACTCAAGACGCGGAACACGGCCGGGCAGATGGTTCCCCTGGGCACTCTGGCTTCGGTCGAGGAGCGCCTCGGCCCCGGCACCATCACCCGGTATAATCTTTACAACGCAGCGGATGTGTCCGGCGAAACCAAGCCGGGGACCAGCACCGGCCAGGCGATTGCGATCATCCAGGATCTCTGCCGCAAGATCCTTCCGCAAAACATGAGCTTCGAATGGACCGACCTGACCTATCAGCAGATTCTGGCAGGGAACACCGCCTTGTTTATTTTCCCGCTATGCGTGCTTTTCGTTTTCCTCACGCTCTCGGC
>DATBDI010000104.1:0-2175 GCA_036270025.1 Candidatus Udaeobacter sp.
ACTGAACCAGGCAATTTTCGATGTGCTCCTGGTCATGTGCCACACGAAATGTATAGAGTGCCATTGCGCCGCTAGTGATCGCGGTTAAGAGCGTCTGAATCACAAAGACGATGGCAAGAACGTGTTTCGCGCGGGGAACTATGGGAGCGTCAGCAGGGCGCGTCAGCACCCACCCGAGCCCAACGACGCTGACCATCAGAAACACGGTATAGAACTGTATGTAGAGCGACCAACTTGCCCGTACTGTCAAACTTAGATCTTCATGTCGACGCTTAAGGATCCATTCGTCAGAAGACTCTTTCATTGACGCTCCCTGATTGTGGCACGTAAAATGGCCGTTTAACGAGAATTGTGCTGAATTCTTCCGGGTTTTAAAAGCGGAATAATTCGATCTAACACAGCCCGCCAAACGGCAGCGCATCGGAAATCAGATCGACGCCGCGTTTGTCTTTGCGCGGGCGCACTTCGTAAAGGTGCGCGCTTGTCATGTGCCAGTGCATCCTACTCTACGCCCGCATTCATATCCGATTCGTCCTCTATTGAATCCTCCTCCAACAATTCGCCGTCTGCCGTATATTGAAGGCCATTCTCGGGTCAATGCCATTGAGGCGCTCTACCAACTGAGATTTCGAATTGCGGATTGCAACCCGTTACGCGGAATTTGCAACCAAAGTTCATACGCAATTTGGAAGGGATTCGCTTGTTTGCAAAAGCTCGCAACTAATTCAGACTTCTGATGTTAAATGCGCGATCACGTTATGAAACAATCAACATTTTTTGCGCTGTGCCTGAATGGAGCGATGACTACGTTGTTGGGCATTGGTACCGCGGCTGCACAAGCGAACGTTCCGGTTGTGCAAAGCGGATCTTCGCGTCCGGTTATTAGCCGCAGCGCGCCAGTCAACAAACCGGTTGCGAAACCGGCGATCGCGCAACCGCGCGTCGTTGCGAGGCCACCAGGTTTCACTCCGCGGACCGTTACGTCGTACGCGCCGCGGGTCACGACTCAGCCGGCAGCGAATCTGCAGCCGAATTATTCTCCTCAGGTGAGAACCTCGGGGCCTACTTTTGCAACGCTCAAAGTGCAGGGCAACGTGCGAGACAGCGAAAAGGAACCAATCACGCTTGATCCAACGACGCGTCAGACAGAATTACGCACTTTGGCAGAGATGCGTGCGCGGCAGCGTCTCGGACTTCAAAACCGAACGCTCGCAACGCTGAATCCTCAACGTCAGCTCAGGACTGACGTGAATCCTCAACGGCACCTGGGCACTGACGATCCAGCGATCAAGCGTCAGCCTCAGACAGACGAGTCGCCAGAAAAGACGGCCAGAAAGCATTGGCATAACAAAAAGGATCATCGCAGCTTTGCCGACGCGTTCCGGTGTCACTGGCACGAATGGCATGACCGTAACTGGTGGCACGATCATTGTGACACGATCGTTTTCGTGAACACTGGATATTACTTCCTGGACGGAAGCTACTGGTATCCAGCCTATGGTTATGATCCATTGCAGACCTATTACGACTACGATGGGCCGGTCTACACGTACAGTAATTTGCTCCCCGACGAAGTCATCGCGAACGTCCAGACCGCGTTGCAAGGCGCAGGCTACTATTATGGTTCAATCACCGGCTCTCTGAGCGTCGATACGCGCGCGGCTATCGCGAATTTCCAGCGCGATTACGGCTTGCCAATCACGGGAGCAATCGATGAGCCGACAGTCGAAGCGTTGGGGTTGTATCCGGCTGACGACAGTAATAATTTTCAAACCGACCAGGGTTACTAGGTCCGGTCCCGCCCGTAGCTGACCCATCGGGCTCCGCTGGTTGGGAGCCCCAACGCCAAAGTTGGTCGTCGCCGCGAACTGAAGCTTTAGCATTTCTTCGCAGGCTCTCATCTGTTTAGCGCCAAAGGCGCGTCATTAATTGCGAGCCTGGGGCGACGCCCCAGGATGCGTAGATGGTTTAAGCGCCAGCGCTGAAAGCGCGATTCACGTCTGGCCAGCTTTCAAGGATTCGCTTGATCGTCATGCCCAAAGCGCTTTAAGAAAGCGGATTGATGGGCGATAACAGTTTTCGAAACAACGTTCCGGACCCCTTGTTGTCCGGGAAAGAATTGCCGGCGTTCAAATTCGAACTGGAGAAATCGAAGGGGAGAGTTCTCGGGAACAG
>DATBDI010000105.1:0-2317 GCA_036270025.1 Candidatus Udaeobacter sp.
TTGAAGGAAGCCGCGACGGAAGTTACATGCTATGCATTTTCAAAGGGCGGGACATCTTCGACCTGCGTGCGAGAGCCACGCTCCTCGCTGATATAGCGAAGCGCTGATGAGCAATCAGGCAGCCGCCAGTAATGGTTGACGAGAGAGACAGACTGATCTTGCTCGCGTGAGGACGGGTTAGAGATCGAGATGTATTTGCAGTGAGTGTCATGCGGCCGCGGGGAGCAGATCGGGCGGAGCCCGGAAGCGAAGTTCGAAAGCGGTGAAGCGCTCAAGAAGCAGCATCGGCCCGTTGCATCGAGGACACAGCCAGGTAGCGCAGTTGCGGTGATCAGCATTGGCCGTTCTGTGCTTGATTGGCTGTGCTGCTGTTTGGAGTAAGCGCCGGCACAAGGGGAGAAGCGTCGAGCGTTTGCGCGTGCTCAGGAATCCGAAGTGGCGGATGCGTACGAAGCCTGGCGGCAACACATGCAGCAGGAATCTTCGTAAGAACTCGTTGACGTGTAGACTCATCAGGCGCTGCTTGTTGCAGTGCGCCGAGTCGCGCCAGCGGAAGGTCACCTGATCATTTTCAAAGGCAATAAGCCTGTGATTCGAGATAGCAACTCGATGGGTGTAACAACCGAGGTAGCGGAGCGCATGTTCAGGGCCGCCAAAGGGACGCTTCGCATAAACGACCCATTTCTTACGAAACGTGAGTCGCAATAGCTCGGCGAAAATCCTTGGACGTGCGAACGGCTTCATGCTGCCGTGAAAGCCTAGCTTGCCTTGCGCAAACGCTTCCTCCAAAGCCTCCGTGAACTTACCTCGAAACACTTCACCCAATACATCGACGGGCAGAAAGAATCTGCGGTGTGAAGCGATCCAGTGCGTGTGATCCGGCGAGGGGCCGCCGGCCGGCACCACACAATGCACGTGAGGATGATGTTCGAGCTTCTGATTCCAACTATGTAGGACGCTGAAGAAGCCGATCTCTGCTCCCAAATGCTTCGGGTCGCGTGCGATCTCCAGTAGGGTCTCGGCGCTAACTCGAAAAAGTAAGTCGTACATGACCCGCTTGTTCTGTAAGGCAAGTGGTGCCAGTTCATGAGGCAGAGTGAAGACGACGTGAACGTAGCGTGTTGGCAGCAGGTCGCGCCGACGCGCTTCGAGCCAGCGGTCACGAGCGTTCGCCTGACACTTGGGGCAGTGTCTGTTTCTGCAGGAGTTGAATGAGATGACACGATGACCGCAGCGCACACACCCATCGAGGTGACCGCCGAGCGCTGCGGTACGGCAGCGCTCGATGGCGGTCAAAACTTTTAAGTGAAGCCGGTTCAACCAAGAACGATTGTGTTCGATGAAGTTCCGGCCAGCACTGCGGATGATATCGGCCATCTCAAGCGATGGCCGGTTCATCTACTCGTCGTCTCGAGTGAGAAAGGCAGCCAACTTGAGCTTGTCCAGCGGACTGGCGGTGGCACTCATTCGAGCATTGGAAAGATGCAGGTAGAGTGTGGTTTCTTCCAGGTCGCGGTGACCAAGCAGCAGTTGGATGGTGCGCAGATCGGCACCCGACTCAAGCAGATGAGTTGCGAAACAGTGACGAAGAGTGTGGGGATGGATCTCATCTCCAAGTCCCGCGCGTGTCGCAGCCTGACGGCAAGCCGCCCAGATCACCTTCGTGGTGATGGGCTTTGGGCCGGTGTGCCAGCGGTTGCCGGGAAATAACCAGACTTCTGGTTTCCTTCGCAGTCCACGCACGTAGGTCCGAAGCTCATCCAAGAGTTTCGGACTGAGCATGACATCGCGGTCTTTGCGGCCCTTTCCACCTTGGACGTGTATGACCATCCGCTCGCTATCAACGTCGGTCACTTTTAAATGGGCCAGTTCGGCGCGCCGCAATCCGGTTGCGTAAAGCGCCATCAGGAGAATGCGGTAGAACAATGTCGGAGCGGCATCAATGAGCTTTGAGACTTGCTCTACGCTGAGAATCTTGGGAAGCCGAAAAGTCTTCCGTGGGTAGGGTGTTTCAGCAATGGTCCATGGTTTCTTCAACGTTGCCACGAAGAAGAATCTAAGCGCAGCAGTTCGCTGGTTGACTGTGTTGGCAGCCAGTTTGCATTCACGGAATAGATACGCTTGATATTCGCGAAGTTGATCCGGTCCGAGTTGATCCGGCGGCCGGTTGAAATAGCACGCCAAGTCTCTGATTGTTCTGACGTAGGTGCGTACAGTACTCTGAGAGTAATTTCGACGCTCGAGTTCCTCGAGCATCATTTTTCTTAGCTGGGTCACAAGGACCTCCTTTGTGACCCAAAACTATCCCAGCTTAGAA
>DATBDI010000106.1:0-9354 GCA_036270025.1 Candidatus Udaeobacter sp.
GCGACGGCTACAGCAAAAAAGCCGCAGGATCAGCGACCCTGCGGCTTGAATTTTGCGAACAGTGTTCGCTTAATCTTCGACGATCACGCGCTCCACCGTGCGATGTTCAGTTGGGCCCGTGTAATAAACACGCACCTTCTGACCAGATCGCAGCGGGGCTGTCACGATTTTGCCGGCGCCGTCAACAATTCGAGCGGCTGTGCCTAGCGCGAAACTGACAGGACCCTCTTCGCCCCTGACCACAACCGTCTTGCCAGGCTCGTAGGTCGATACCGTCCCGGCCGTGTAAGTTGTGGAAGTAGTTGTCTCCGTCGCTGTTGTAGGTTTCGTCGTTGTCGTTTCCTGAGTCGTTGTCGTGCTAGTTTGTGCAAAAGCTAACGGCACAACTAGCGTGCAGATCAAACCAATAATTGTCTTCTTCACTCTATCCCCCCCTGTTGATGTTAATGTTACCCCCAAGTTCGTGACTCGAACTTGGAACGGACGCTCCATTAGCGTCTGTTGCTTTGACCAATCTTGGATCGGCGATATTCGAATTATTTCCCGTTGCATGATTGAGCGCTTCCGGCCAACTCAGTAACGTGCCATGCCAATGACCCATAAAACGCCGTGCGCCGATCCAGTCGTCACGCAGGAACTTGTCAAACAGCACGGACTCGTTCCTGAAGAGTTCGAGCGGATAAAAAAAATCCTCGGGCGCGAGCCGAACTTTACGGAGCTCGGCATTTTCTCGGTCATGTGGAGCGAGCATTGCTCGTACAAGAATTCGAGAAAAGAGCTGAAAAAATTTCCGACCTCCGACCGTAATATCCTGGTCAAAGCCGGGGAAGAGAACGCAGGCGTGGTGGATATCGGCGACGGCTGGGCAGTCGCCTTCAAGATGGAGAGTCACAATCATCCGAGCGCGATTGAGCCGTTCCAAGGCGCGGCCACCGGAGTGGGCGGAATCATTCGCGACATTTTTACAATGGGTGCGCGTCCGGAGTTTTGCCTGAATTCGCTGCGATTTGGACCGATAGTGGCGCATGCCTCTGGTTCGCCTGAGCACGAATCTGCCGTGGCGGACTTGCGCAGAGATGAGGCACGCAAGCGGGACGCATGCGCTACTATTGCGTCGAACCGCCGGCTGTTCACCGGCGTCGTTTCTGGAATTGCACATTACGGAAACTGCGTCGGAATCCCGACGATTGGCGGCGAGATTTATTTCGATGAGAGTTTCGAAGGCAATCCGCTGGTGAACGTTTTTTGCCTCGGCGTGTTGCGGCACGAACAACTCGCGCGCGGCGCGGCAGAAGGCGCCGGTAATCCAGTGTTCTATGTCGGCGCTGAAACCGGCCGCGACGGTCTCGCGGGCGCAGCTTTTGCCTCACGCGAATTAACGGAACAATCGCGCGAAGATCGTCCCGCCGTGCAGGTCGGCGATCCATTCAAGGAGAAATTGCTGCTCGAAGCCTGTCTCGAACTGCTCGCTCGCGACGCCGTCGCCGGTATTCAAGACATGGGCGCGGCCGGTCTGACCTGCTCGACGTGCGAAACCGCAAGTCGCGCCGGCAGTGGTATTGAAATCGATCTCGCGAAAGTTCCAAAACGCGAGCCGGGCATGACACCGTACGAGATTTTGCTGAGTGAATCCCAAGAACGCATGCTGATCATAGCGAAGCGTGGCAAAGAGAACGTCGTCCGCGAAGTGTTCGACAAATGGGACGTGTCTTGCGCGGAAATTGGGCGTGTCACAAATGACGGCATCATGCGTGTGCGGAATAACGGCGCCGTTGCCGCGGAAATTCCCGCGAAAGCCCTGGCTGATGAGGCGCCGCTATATTCTCGCGAAGCTCGAAAATTAACTGCAGAGAGCGCAGAGGACGCGGAGTTAATCAAAAAAATCTCTGCGAACTCGGCGTCCTCTGCGGTCGAGTCATTGAAGCAGCTTCTTCGCGATCCGACTATCGCGTCCAAGAACTGGGTGTACCGCCAGTACGATCACACCGTGCGCACCGGAACGATCGTTAAGCCGGGCTCAGACGCGGCCGTGTTTTTCGTCCGTTACGCAAACAAGATTCTGGCCGCGACCACCGATTGCAATTCGCTCTATTGCGCACTCAGTCCGCGCGACGGCGGCAAAATCGCCGTTGCCGAAGCCGCGCGAAATCTCACTTGCTCCGGCGCGCGCCCGCTGGCTGTGACGGATTGCCTGAATTTCGGCAATCCTTACAAGCCGGAAAATTTCTGGCAATTGCGCGAAGCGGTCGAAGGAGTAGCAGAAGCATGCCGCGCGTTTGGTACGCCGGTGACAGGCGGAAATGTTTCCTTGTACAACGAGAGCCCCGCGGGAGTCGTAGATCCAACGCCCACCGTGGGTATGGTCGGACTGATTGATGACGAAAAGGACGTCACCACACAATGGTTCAAAAACGAAGGCGACGCGATCATTCTCGTTGGAGAAATTGGTGACGAGCTTGGCGGCTCGCGTTACCTGAAAGTTTGCCACTACTTGAAACTCGGTCCACCGCCGCACGTGGATCTCCCGCACGAAATCAAAGTCCAGAGTGCCGTTCGCGATTTGATCCGCGCAGGCTTGGTAAGAAGTGCACACGATTGTTCCGAAGGCGGAATCGCCGTTGCGCTGGCGGAATGCTGTTTTAATCCCGAAAAACTTTTCGGAGCCGAAATTAGTGTCGCGCGAGCCTCCGGCTTGCGCGGCGAAGAAGATCGCAAGCGGGACGCATGCGCTACGCTTTTTAACGAATCGCAATCGCGGATCGTCATTTCGGTCGGAGCCGAAAATCTCGACCAGGCAATGTCGATGTTACGCCAGCGCGAAGTTCCATTTCAGCAGCTTGGTCGGGTCAGCAGCGACAAATTGCGAATTCGACTGAATGAGGATGAGTTCGCCTGGCCAATCGCTGATCTCTACGACGATTGGTTCAATGCGATCCCGCGCGCAGTTGAAGAAGGGGAAAGCATTCCGAGCTTGTGATTTGGACTGCGGCGACATGTCGCCGCTTTGAATGCGCGGACATGTCCGCGCACTCCAAAACCCTGACGTCACAATTGAATCACGCGCATTTTAGTGGATTATTGGGTGTGATCTCTCCAGACAGGTCCCAGATGCCGGAGCTGACGGAGCGCGAGACATTCCCACAGCACGAGTGCGGACTCTTTGGCGTGTTCGGCCAACCGAACGCGGCGGTGCTGACGTACTACGGTCTATTCGCGCTGCAACACCGCGGCCAGGAGAGCGCGGGGATCGTCACCAGCAACGGCCCGGGCACGAGCTTTCTCCAGCACAAGGATATGGGCCTGGTTTCGCAGGTCTTCGGCCAGCAGGAACTGGCGAAATTGAAAGGCACGCGCGCCATCGGACACACGCGTTACTCGACCACCGGCACCAGCACCATTAAAAACGCGCAACCCTTCGTGGTCGATTGCATACGCGGGCAGATGGCCATCGCGCACAACGGCAATCTCATCAACGCTGATTTGTTGCGTGACGAGCTCGAACGCAAAGGCTCGATTTTCCAAACAACCGCTGACAGCGAAATCATTCTGCATCTTCTCGCGCAACCACTCGACAACGGAGGCAGCGCGCTCGCGCCGCTGCGGCGGATCGAGGGAGCATTTTCCATTCTGATCATGAGCGAACGCGAATTGATCGCAGTGCGCGATCCATTTGGATGGCGACCGCTTTCCCTCGGAAAACTCGGTGACGCGTATGTAGTGGCGTCAGAAACATGCGCCTTTGATTTAATTCATGCCGAGTTCATTCGTGATGTAGAACCGGGTGAAGTTTTAATCATCGACGACAGCGGAGTGCGTTCGGAGTTTCCCTTCCAACCCCAGCGCCCGGCGTTCTGCATGTTTGAGTACGTCTATTTCGCCCGCCCGGACAGCAAACTCGGCGGCGTGAACGTCGGCAAAGTTCGAACCGAAATGGGACGTGAGCTCGCGAGGAGATTTCCAGTCGAAGCCGACATCGTCGTGCCGGTGCCCGACTCGGGAAACTACGCCGCCCTCGGTTTCGCGGAGGAGCTAAACATCCCGTACGCGCATGCGTTCGTGCGCAATCACTACATCGGTCGAACATTTTTGCAGCCGAGCCAGCTGATCCGCGATTTCGACGTGCGAGTGAAACTCAATTTGATCAAGGAGATGGTCGCCGGAAAACGTGTCGTGGTTGTGGACGACTCGATCGTGCGCGGCACGACGGCGCGCGCGCGTGTGGTAAACCTGCGCGAAGCGGGCGCGACGGAAGTGCATATGCGCGTAAGTTGTCCCCCGCACCGGTTTGCCTGCCATTACGGCATCGATTTTCCTGATCCTGAAAAACTGATCGCAAACCAGATGACAATGAATGACATCTGCAAATACCTCGGTGTCGATAGCCTGGGTTACCTTGACGTCGAAGGCATGGTGCGAGCGACAGGACAACCATTGAACAGCTTTTGCCTGGCTTGCTTTACCGGCGATTATCCCCTGCCCGTCGATCCTGCGTTGGACAAGTTCATCATGGAACGACGCGAGCAACGCGCCAGAGCTCTCGCCGACCAGGAAGGTCAGCCGACGTTGTTTGCCGACTTAAAATAACAGCTGTCATTTCGAGCGAAGCGTAGCGGAGTCGAGAAATCTCTTGCTGTTAGGATTAGAAACAGAGATTCCTCGACTTCGCTCGGAATGACAAAGAAGGCAAAGGCATACGCGCGCGCGGGCGTTGACGTCGATCTTGGCAACAGGCTCAAGCGCCAGATTCAATCGCTCGTTAGACAGACGCATGGCCCGCAGGTGCTGGGCAAAATCGGCGGCTTCGGCGGATTGTTTCGCGCCAGTTTTCCCCAAATGCGCGAGCCAGTTTTGGTCGCGAGCATCGATGGTGTTGGCACAAAATTGAAAATCGCCTTTGCCATGGACAAGCACGACACCGTCGGCACCGATCTGGTGAATCACTGCGTCAACGACATCGCGGTATTGGGGGCGCGTCCGCTTTTCTTCCTCGATTACATCGGCTGCGAAAGACTCGAGCCTCGGGTGTTCCAACAATTACTTCGGGGACTGTCGCGCGCCTGCCGCTCCGCGAGCTGCGCCCTGCTAGGCGGCGAAACGGCGCAGATGCCCGGTATGTATCGTAAAGGGGAATACGATCTGGCTGGTTGTATTGCGGGAGTGGTCGATCGCGCGAGCATTATCGACGGCCGCAAGATAGAACCGAGCGACGCGATTCTCGGATTACGCTCGAATGGATTACACACGAACGGCTATTCGCTGGCGCGAAAAATCTTGTTCGACAAAATGCGGCTCGAAGTCACCTCGCGCCTGCCCGGGCTGAACAGGATTGTCGGCGCGGAGTTGTTGCGCGTGCACAAAAATTACCAGCCGCTGCTGGCAAAAGTTCCGCGCGCGATGATCAAAGGTCTTGCTCACATCACCGGTGGTGGTCTCATCGACAATGTGCCGCGGATTTTGCCTTCGAATTGCGATGCAGTAATCGAAACGAGAAGTTGGCGTGTCCCGCGCATCTTCCAAATCTTGCAGCAAAACGGAAAGATTGATCCTCGCGAGATGTACCAGGTCTTTAACATGGGCATCGGCTTGGTGGCGATTGTCGCCGAGTCAAATGCACGACGCGTAATGTCACTCTTGGACGCAAAGCGAATTGGGCAGATCAAGCGCGGCGCAGGCAAAGTGCGTTTATTATTCTGACGCGCGCGCCCCGCGTGTCTCGTTCTGGGGAGCACAGGCTGGCAGCCTGTGCTCTCCGGAACGCCGGTGCGCTACCCTGGCAGATTTGGGGCCGCGGGATCGGTAACATTCACTGCAGGCTCAGATTCGACACCGGCCACCGGCTTCGGGATTTTCTGTTTGCGCGTGACGCGTTGCAGACCCGCACGGAGCGCGGCTACATCGACCAGTTCAGCCACTCGTGATTTCAATGCACGTGCTCGCGTCCACAAGAACAGCAGAAACAGCAGATACGCGCCGATGGACCATAGATCAATATGCGAAGCGTTGAGCTCCCGATAAATCAAAAGGCTAAGTGCTATCAGACTAAAAATCACAGTCGTGGTCACCAGGCGACTGCGGAGCCGGACACGGGTCAGGCATTTTCCGCCGCCGTGATATTCCGTGACTGTCTGAAGCGCGATGCTCCACCAGAAATTGCCGTAGATTTGAATGTCCCATTCGTTCCAGCCGCTGTCGGCGGAATAACGCCAACCTTCTTCATCGAGTAACTGAAACATCGCGCCCAATAAATAGTGGCGGTCCCTCCCCTGCTCGCTCCAAAAGGCGCGTCGGCTCAGGTTGCCCACTGAGCGGGCGCGTTCGGGCAACTGTTCGTGGCGCCGAATCACGTTCGCCGGTGTGCGCTTGAAGCGGAGCCAGGTGAAATAACGAGAAAACCCGCGCACGAGCGGCTGCGAAAACGCAAGCAGCATGACAAGCAGACGCGCCCGCACTGTGTCGAATCTCGGCTCAATTTGCGCCTGTACCATGTACGAAAGTGCCACGCAGAGGGTGCCGCCCAGCATGAGGTAAGGAACAATTCGCAGCGCGGGCAGAAAAATTCCGAGTCCGAAAAGGAAAATTGTCAGCGCAAACCATTCGATACTGCTGAGGTACGCGGCTACGTCGGATTGCGGTGTCGGATAGATCGACTGAAAAAATCCTTCACCGAAAATGCCGTGGTAAATTACGGGGCGACCAATAAACCAGGTGAACCGCTGCGGGCCGTAGATTTGGCCGCGCCATTTTGCAGTCCCAGTCGGCCCGAAGAAAATTAAATGCTTGAACCGTAGCAGCGATTCCGCTTCGCCGTAGCCATCCTGTTGTTTCAAGAAAGCTCGAAGCGTAAACCGACGATAGTGCCAGACGATTGCGGTCGGGCCAAAACCAATGACCCATCCGGCCTGCTGAATTCGCCAGCAAAAATCGACATCGTCGCCCGCCTTGCGGTACTCAGGATCGAAACCGCCCACGCCGTCGAAAGCCCAGCGATAGAACGCCATGTTACAGCCGGGAATATGCTCGGCGATTGTGTCCGTAAGCAGAACATGACTGGGACCGCCGGGCGCCGCGGCGACACATGCCTGAATCCAATTTTGCGCGGGCGGCGTGATATTCGGTCCTCCTACTCCGGCGTAATCTCCGCTGACAAGCGCGCCGATAAGGTAATAGAGCCAATCCGCGTCCACCATGCAGTCGGAATCGGTGTAGGCGAATACGTCGCCCTTCGCGGCGGCGGCGCCGGTGTTGCGCGCATGGCTGAGTCCGTGATTGGCCTGATGAATATAGCGCACCGATGGGAACTGCGCCGCGACATGTGCGGTGTCATCGGTTGAACCGTCATCGACGAGAATAACTTCGTAGGCGGGATAATTCAGTTTGCCTAACGACTCGAGGCATGCCGCAAGAGTGTGAGCGCCGTTGTACGAACAGACAATTACAGAAACGAACGGCGTCCGCGGCAACGGCAGATGTGGCAGAGCGGAATCGTTTCGCCCCAGTTTCTCTTCTACCGCGTAAAACGCCTTCTTCGGTTTGCGATCGCGCGTGACGATGCCGAAGGCCCAATCAGTAATTTCCTGCCCACCGGTGAACCACTCGTCCGTCCACGTGAAAAGAATCGTGCCCGCCAGGCCGCATTTCACGACACTGTCGATATGCCATCCGAGCATTTCAGCCTGCTCGTCCTGCGAATGCCGGATCGTGTCCATCCCGAATTCGCCCAGGATTAGCGGATGTTCGCCAGTGAGATTTTGCAGCCGCAGCAGGTAGGCTTCGAACTCGCGCTGATTGTGCAGGTAAACATTGAAACAGCAGAAGTCGGAGTTCTGCGGCAACAGATATTCGGTCGGCGGGTACGTCGCATACGAAAACAGCGCTCCCGGGTCCATCGCGCGGCCGATCCGGATTAACTCCTCCACGAATTCGATGACTCGATTCGCGCCGAGCCAGCGCGCCATCGTGCTCGAGATTTCATTGCCGACCAGATAACCAAAGATTGCCGGATGGCCGGCATGCGCTTTCACGGCAGCGCGAACGTTTTGCGCGATTTGCTTGCGCGTGGTGCGTTCACGCAGAAACTCGACGTGTTTTTCCCACGGAAGCGTAACCAGCACGCGCATGCCAGCAGCATCGCAACGATCCAGAAACCAGCGCGGTGGCGAGTGATAAATGCGAACAACATTCAGCCCCGCCTGGCGCATCAGCGCCAGATCGACCTCGACTTGCTCAGGGCGCCCGAGATAATTCCCTTCGCGATCCGGTTCGAACGGACCGTACGTCACGCCTTTGACGAAAAACTTTTTGTCGCCGTCGAAGAAAAATTTCGCGCCAGGGCGAACTCGCGAATTCGTATTGCTTGTCATGTAAAGCGAGGTCGAGACATCTCTCGACGTTGGCTGTGGTTCAATCAAGAGATTCTGTAGGGGAAGCTGACAGCTTCCCCTACAAACTGGCTAGTGCTTCGCGGACAACGGCCCCCGTCCGCTCGATCTCTTTCGAGGTGTGTGCAGTAGAGATGAACCCTGTCTCGAATTGAGAGGGCGCGAAATAGACGCCGCGCTTCAAACACGCGTGGAAATACCGGGCGAACTTTTTCAAATCGCTTCTTTGCGCACTGGCGAGATCAACGATTGGCGCAGGACCGAAGAACAAACAAAACATGGAGCCGAGCCGGTGAAACGTGACGTCGATGTTTGCGCTACTGATCGCGTCGCGAACAAGATGTTCGAATTGCGCGCCCAATTGTTCGAGCAATTTCCAGGCATTAGCGCGTTCCAGTTCGCGCAGCTGCGCCAACCCGGCCGCCATCGCAATTGGATTGCCCGACAGCGTCCCAGCTTGGTAAACCGGGCCATCTGGCGAAAGCTTGTCCATGATTTCGGAGCGTCCGCCAAACGCGCCGACCGGCAATCCGCCGCCGATTATTTTCCCAAGCGCCGTTAGATCAGCGTTGATTCCGTGAATCGCCTGCGCGCCGCCGCGCGCGACACGGAACCCAGTGATCACCTCATCAAAAATCAGGAGCGCCCGATTCCTTGTGCATTCTTCACGCAGCGCGGCCAGAAATTGTTGTTCGGGAAAATAAAGACCTGCGTTCGCTGGAATCGGCTCAAGGATTATTGCGGCAATCTGATTTTCGTTTTCCTGAAATGCTTTCCTCACCAACTCCGGATTGTTGAATGGCAGGGAAATTGTGAGATTGGCAAAAGCCTGCGGCACACCCGCACTGCTTGGCTGACCATGGGTAAGTGCGCCGCTGCCAGTTTTCACCAGCAGCGCATCCGCGTGGCCGTGGTAACAGCCGTCGAACTTGATGATCTTGTCGCGCCCGGTGAACGCCCGCGCGAGTCGAATGCA
>DATBDI010000107.1:0-2000 GCA_036270025.1 Candidatus Udaeobacter sp.
CGATTTATCTGCTGCTTTTTCTTGCGGCGGTTTTCGTCTTCTGGATAGTTGGAGAATGGAATCGTCGGCGGCGGGAACGGCGAGCGCTGCAACATCGGTTGCGTTGCGTGATCTGCGCGTTTGAGTTCGAGGATCGAACCGACGCGTTGCTTCCCCGGTGCCCGCACTGCGGGAGTTTGAACGAACGTTTTAGAATGGAGCGTATTTGACATGGGAATGTGGATAGGCCGAAATCGCAAGGCACGCGTGACGTACGGCTTCGACGAAATCGCGCTTGTGCCGGGACGAGTGACGATCAACTCAAACGAGGTCGATATCATGTTCCGTTTGCCGCGAAAAGACGCCGGGCCGCTTGAATTGAAAATTCCCATCCTTGCCAGCGCCATGGACGGAGTCGTCGATGTGCGGTTCGCCGTCGCCATGCACAAACTGGGAGGGCTCGCCGTTCTCAACCTTGAAGGATTGCAAACGCGGTACAAGAATCCGCAGGAAGTTTTGGAAAAAGTTGTCGACGCCAGCAAATCCGAGATCACCGCACTGCTCCAACGAATTTACCAGGAACCAATCCAGAAAGACCTCATTGCGGCTCGCGTGCGCCAGATCAAAGACGGCGGCGGATTGGCCGCTGTCAGTTCAATTCCGCAGCGTGCCGCTGAATTTGGCAGAATTGCGCAAGAGGCGGGCGCAGACGTGTTCGTGGTGCAAAGCACGGTTTCCACTGTGCGGCACATTTCGTCGGAGTACAAGTCTCTCGATCTCGAAAAATTCTGTCGTGAGATGCGCATTCCGGTGATTGTCGGCAATACAGTTGGCTACGACGTAACTTTTGAAATTATGGAATGCGGGCCGGCTGCCGTGTTGGTCGGCGTCGGACCCGGAGCAGCTTGCACATCACGCGGCGTGCTTGGGCTCGGCGTACCGCAGGTGACAGCGACAGTCGATTGCGCGGCAGCGCGGGACGCTTACTTCAAAAAGACATCGCGCTACGTTCCGATCATCACTGATGGCGGGATGAGCAGAGGCGGCGATGTTTGCAAAGCGCTGGCCTGTGGTGCAGATGCGGTGATGGTGGGGAGCGCGTTCGCAAAAGCGCACGAAGCGCCGGGTCGCGGCTATCATTGGGGCATGGCGACTCCGCACGCAAACCTTCCCCGAGGCACACGCATTAAGGTGGGATCAACCGGTTCGCTGAAGCAAATCCTCTTTGGCCCTGCCGAAGTTGACGATGGCAGCCAAAACCTCGTCGGCGCGATTACCACCTGCATGGGCAACGTCGGCGCGCGCAATATTGCCGAGTTCCAGCAGACGGAAATTATCATTGCGCCCTCCATCAAAACCGAAGGAAAACTTTTTCAGACGGTCCAAAGCGTCGGAATGGGAACGAGCTGAAAAAAAGTGACGAGTGACAAGCGATCTGTGACAAGTTAATTGTCGCTCGCTTTTCCGCACTTAACACTCATCACCAGTCACTCATCACTTATGAACGGTCCCAGGGTTGTTATTACCGGCTTGGGTGTTGTTACGCCTGTGGGCAGTGACCTCGAGACGTTTTGGTCTAATCTCAAAAACGGCGTCAGTGGCATTCGTACAATCGATGCATTCGATACATCGGCATTCGATTGCCGGATCGGCGGGCAAGTCAGTGATTTCGATCCGAAACCATTTTTCAAAAATCCAAAGGACCTCCGCCGCACCGACCGGTTTACACAGCTTGCGATGGTGGCGGCAAAAATGGCAGTCGAAGACAGCGGAATCGATGTCGCGAATCTCGAGCAGCGAGACCGCTTCGGCGTCATCGTTAGCACCGGAATCGGCGGCCTAAAAACTCTCCAGGAGCAACTCACGGTCCTGCTGACGAAAGGCCCATCGCGAAATTCGCCGTTCACGATTCCAATGCTCATCGGCAACATGGCCAGCGGCTTCATCTCCATGGAGTTCGACCTGCGCGGCCCGAATTTGTGCATCGTGACTGCCTGCGCGACATCCAACAACGCTATCGG